>CAZYCY010000271.1:0-3873 GCA_964646145.1 uncultured Thiotrichaceae bacterium | reverse complement strand
AAGCGTGGGAACAAGTATAGTTTTACCTGTTTTTTGCGTACTTTGCGGCTAAATTTTTCGCTAAACAACTTGCTAAGGAGAAGGATAGTGAACTATTTAACGATTATCCAGGAGTGAAAAACTGCTGTTTTATGCGTCTCCATCCTTTGGTTCGTAAACGCCACATCCGTGTGGCACTACTCATAAATCGTGCTTCTATTTCTAGAGATGCCCCTTAGTAAATAACTTTTTAATGAGCTAAATGTAAAGGCAATTTAAACAATGTTTCCAGGATTTGATGCTTTATTGCTAACCGCAAAACTGGCGAGTGTCACCATAATAATACTGCTGGTCATTGGCACTCCGCTGGCGTGGTGGCTGGCAAATACAAAAGTAAAAATCAAACCGTTAATAGAAGCGGTTGTTACTTTGCCTATTGTTTTGCCCTCCACTGTGCTGGGCTTTTATTTGCTGCTGCTGCTCAGCCCGCGCAGTGTATTTGGTGGCTGGTGGCTTGAGCTTACCGGGCAAACATTAACCTTTAATTTTACGGGTCTGGTCATCGCATCGGTTATATCCAGCTTTCCTTTTGTGGTGCAGCCGATTCAAAATGCGTTTGAGTCGGTTGGCAAGGACGTGATGGAAGCCGCTTATACCCTGGGAGCAAAACCACTGGATGCCTTTTTTACGGTTGCGGTACCATTGGCTAAGCGCGGTTTCATTACCGGTGGTGTTTTAGGTTTTGCGCATACTCTAGGTGAGTTTGGCGTGGTACTGATGGTCGGTGGCAATATTCCCGGGGAAACGCGAGTGGTGTCCATCGCTATTTATGATCATGTCGAATCGCTGGAATATGCTCAGGCGCATGTGCTGTCAGCAATATTGCTGACCTTTGCTTTTACTTCAATGTTACTGATGTATGTGATTAACCATAAATTAAAACGATGATGTTAGGGCAGCGGTGAAAGCATGAGTTCTAATTGCCATATCCAGCTTCAACGTGCCGATTTTTTAGTAGATGTCGCTTTTACTATCCCGGATAAAGGTGTGATGGGTATTTTCGGGTCTTCAGGCTCTGGTAAAACCACTGTATTGCGTTGTCTTGCTGGACTGGAAAAAAAGGCACGTGGTCGTATCGAAGTGAATGGCGAAGTGTGGCTGGATCAGCAAAAAAATCTTTCCACTCAACTGAGAAATATTGCTTATGTTTTTCAGGAAGGACGACTATTTCCCCACCTGACGGTCGCAAAAAACCTGCAATATGGTGTCAACAGGCATGTGTCCAACAGCAGTACTGATACTGATTACATACTAAAGTTACTTAATATTACGCATCTGTTAACGCGCTACCCTGAGCAATTATCTGGTGGTGAAAAACAGCGTGTGGCTATTGGGCGGGCGCTGCTAATAAATCCACAGATATTGCTACTGGATGAACCGCTTGCCTCGCTGGATGAAAAGCGAAAACAGGAAATACTTCCCTATCTTGAACGATTACATGATGACTTAAAAATCCCGATTTTATATGTAAGCCATGATCTGCACGAGATGTTGCGTTTATGTGACCACATTCTGGTGATGGAGCAGGGGCAGCTTGTTTTTAACGGCAACATTCGCGATGCGCTGATATCGCCTGCGTCGCCATTGGCAACCATGGGCAGGGCGGCCGCGATTCTTGAAGGTACGGTTTCCAGGCAGGAAAAAGAGTTTGATATATCAACCATTCATACCACTAATGGCAATCAGTTTCAGGTGCCGGGCTTATTGGCTATTGGCAAGCATGTGCGTTTAATTGTTTTTGCCAGTGATGTTAGTGTGGCAAAAAGCAAAGCGACGACAAGCAGTATTTTAAATATTATTGAAGGTAGAGTGTCGGTTGTTTTGGATCAACAGCGAGGGCGAGTATTGCTACAGGTAAATTGCAATCAGGATATATTGTTGTCACTGATTTCGGTTAAATCATTCCAGTTGTTGCAGTTAGCGGTAGATAAAAAAATCTATATACAGGTTAAGGCTGTGGTGACACACGGCAGTTGAAAGACAATGAAAAATGAAAAGCGAAAAATGAAAAAACATGAGATGTAGTTGCGCGAAGTTTGCAATGATGTAGAATTTTTCATTTTCATTTTTCATTTACCAGTGCTTTCCCTGGCAATCGCCCGATGACCAATATCAGTGCGGTAATAAACATTCTTCCAGCCAATTTTATCAACCAGCTGATAAGCGAGTTTTTGTGCTTCGGTTACTGAATTACCAAGGGCGGTCGCACACAGTACACGACCACCATTGGTGACAAGGTTGCCATCTTTTTCGGTGGTGCCAGCATGGAACACTTTGCTTGATTCGGTTTCGGTGTTTTCCAGACCTCTGATGACATCGCCTTTATCATAACTTTCCGGATAACCGCCGGCAGTCAGTACCACACCAAGTGATGTACGTTCATCCCATAAGGCTTTAGACTGATTTAATTTTCCGTCAACAGCATCAAGACAGTGTTGCACCAGGTCAGACTTCAGGCGCATCATAATCGGTTGCGTTTCCGGGTCGCCAAAACGGACGTTGAATTCTAAAACCTTTGGCATACCTTCTGCGTCAATCATGACCCCGGCATATAAAAACCCGCTGAAGCTGTTGCCTTCATCAGACATGCCTTTAACGGTGGGTTCAATCACCATTTGCATAATGCGTTTATGCATCTCAGGTGTGACCGCCGGGGCAGGAGAATAAGCACCCATGCCGCCGGTATTGGGACCCGTGTCGCCATTATCACGGGCTTTATGATCCTGCGAGCTTGCCATCGGTAAAATATTTTTGCCGTCCACCATGCAGATAAAGCTGGCTTCCTCGCCGTATAAAAATTCCTCAATTACAACGCGCGCGCCAGCTTCGCCAAATCTATTGCCAGCGAGCATATCTTTCACTGCAGCTATGGCTTCATCATTGGTTTTTGCCAGGATGACACCTTTTCCGGCAGCCAGACCATCGGCTTTAATAACAATCGGTGCGCCTTTATTGAGGATGTATTGTATCGCAGGTTCTATTTCAGTGAAGTTGTCAAAAAAGGCGGTGGGGATGTTATGGCGCTCTAGAAAGTTTTTACTAAACGCTTTTGAACCCTCAAGTTGGGCGGCGGCTTTTGTTGGACCAAATATTTTCAGACCATTATCTGTGAAAACATCGACAATGCCGTTAACTAATGCGACTTCAGGACCGACTATGGTTAGTTCGATTTGTTTGTTTTTAGCAAAATCCAGTAATGCAGGGATGTCTTCAGCATTGATATTAATGTTTTCAATATGGATTTCTAATGCGGTGCCAGCATTACCGGGGGCAACAAACACCCTGTTAACCAAAGAAGATTGCGCCGCCTTCCAGGCAAGAGCATGTTCGCGACCGCCGCCGCCGACAATTAGAATATTCATCAGTGTTTGAAGGTGGGTTGTTTAAAAGTTGAGCATTTTACACTTTCTTAATTATCTTTGTCGTCTGAAGATGTTGCGGACGTTTTGTTGTCTTTAACATCGTCGTCATCCATAAGAATACGGTAGGCGGGACCTTCAAGGTCTTCAAACTGATCAGATTTAACGGCCCAGAAAAAAACAATAATAATAATCACCACAACGATCAGTGCGACAAATAATAGTAAGTAAATTATATCCATAGTCTAAAGGGTGTTTTTGTGATAGGTGAATATTTAAGTCAGGTTCAAAATATATCATATCTTTATTGTGAGTTTACAATAACGCACCATTGTGTGCTCTGAACTGATGTTTTAATTTTTGCATCCAGAGACGTGTTGCAAGGCTGTGCCGTTAGTGCGCCAGAGTATAGGGCATCTCTTAATTCCATCCTTAGGTGCGTAAACGACACATCCGTGTGTCACTTCTCGTGAAG
>CAZYCY010000270.1:0-3887 GCA_964646145.1 uncultured Thiotrichaceae bacterium | reverse complement strand
TATCACCGAAGGACACTGCATAATGACATCACCAAAAAAGAAAGTGACTAAAAAGAAAGCCGTCACACGAGTTATAAAAAAAAGGATTGTAAAAAAAGCAGTGGCTCCTAAAAAGAAAATTACTGCAATTAAAGATGCTTATACAAAAGCTAGACTGTATGCGCATATTTCTGAAGAAACAGGCCTGGCACGTAAAGATGTGGCTAAAGTTTTTGACTCACTTGGCGATGTCATTCATGGTCATATTAAAAGTCGTGGTGCAGGTGAGTTCAAGGTACCTGGTTTATTAAAAATTAAAGTAAATAAAAAACTGGCAACCAAAGCCAGAAAGAATGTGCCCAACCCATTTCATCCTGGTGAATTCATGGATGTTGCGGCTAAACCAGCACGTAAAATTGTTAAACTCTTTCCATTAAAAGCACTTAAAGATATGGCAGCTAACTAACAACAGCTATAAAAATCTTTGATATAAACCTATAAAATATTGTTTTTCATGGTTGTTCTGTTCTAATGAAAAGAAAAGTACTTTATTTGCATGGATTTAATAGTTCGCCGAAATCACAAAAGGCGCAGTTAATCATGCAGTATATGCGTGCAAAAAATATGCTGGATTTATTAATTTGCCCACAGCTTCCAGCAGTACCATCCGATGCCAGATTGTTTCTTGAAAAATTAGTTGAAAAGTCGCTGAAAAAATATTTGCTGAGTTTTATTGGTAGCTCATTGGGTGGTTATTACGCAACCTATCTCACCGAAAAATACTCTGGAACGGCAGTGTTAATTAACCCTTCTGTTAAACCTTATGAAACACTAACAGCATACCTGGGTGAAAATAAATTTTATTTTGATGAAGGGTGTTGGGATTTCAACGAGTCTCATATTCGGCAATTAGAAGAGATGGATGTGAAAACTGTTACCACAGCTCAACGATATTTGGTGCTGTTACAAACCGGCGACGAGACACTGGATTATCGTGAAGCAGAACTAAAATATAAAAAAAGTCATTGTATTATCGAACAGGGCGGTAGTCATTCGTTTGTTGGTTTTGAACGTTATATTTCACAAATTATGCAATTTAGCCAGATACTTGAAAAGTGAATAGAGTCTGATTCCACTATAAATAGAGCTTTAGGTATTAACGATGACACTTGGTCCATTGATGGTTGATCTTGAAGGAATAAGCATTAACCAAACAGAAAAAACCTTACTCCTTAAACCTGAAGTTGGTGGTGTTATTCTGTTCACGCGAAACTTTGAGTCAATCGAACAAATAACCGAACTGGTTGGTGAAATTCATCAACTGAGAACACCAAAATTACTCGTTGCTGTTGACCACGAAGGTGGTCGTGTGCAACGCTTTCATCAAGGCTTTAGTCGCATACCTGCAGCAGCAATGTATGCCAGGTCAGCAAAAAATAATTTGCAAAAAAGCCGACAGTTAGCCGAAAATGCGGGATGGCTGATGGCGGTCGAATTACGCGCCTGTGGTATAGATTTCAGTTTTGCGCCAGTGCTGGATCTGGCACGTGGTTTAAGTGGTGTGATTGGAGACCGAGCGTTTCACCGCAAGCCAGACTTGGTCGCGACATTGGCTTATGCCTTTATGCATGGCATGAACAAAGCGGGTATGCAGGCGGTAGCCAAACATTTTCCTGGGCATGGTGGTGTGATCGAAGATTCTCATGTGGCAATGCCGGTAGACCACCGCGAGCTTGATGAATTACTGCACAGTGATATTAAACCATTTGAAAAAATGATAGATAATAAGTTGGCAGCAATTATGCCAGCACATGTGATATACGATAAGGTCGATAATAAACCTGCTGGTTATTCAACTTTCTGGATAAAAAATATATTGCGCCAGCGTTTTGGTTTTCAGGGTGCTGTCTTCAGTGATGATCTATCCATGATAGCTGCTGGCGTAGCCGGTGGTTTTGGTGAACGCGCCCAAGCGGCCTTAACAGCGGGATGTGACATGGCACTGGTGTGTAACCATTTAGCAGGAGCCATAGAAGCGGCAGAATTTATTAAAGGTTATAATAACCCGACATCGCAACTAAGGCTGATTCGGATGCATGGAGAAAAAGAGTTTTGCTGGGCGCAATTAAGGCAAGATGAACACTGGCAACGCGTTTCTCAACAAATTACTGCATTGAATGATTCACCAGAAATGGAAATGGATATTTGAAGGGACAAATGTAAAGCATTAACGAGTCGGATGAATGAAAAAAAACTGTTATTAACCCGGCGGCCAAATAGGTCGTACTTTTTCATCCATTTCGCTAATGCATTTATTTTCTAACCTACTAACAGGTCCGCTTTAACTTTGTCTGACTTATCATTACCTGCAGGTTGTAGACTGATCTTTAGCAATCAGGATATTACTGCTGCACTTAACAGGCTGGCAGAAAATCTTAACCTAAAGTTAAAAAACACCAACCCTGTGGTACTGTGTGTGATGCAAGGTGGACTATTGTTTTCTGGACACTTGATAGCTAAATTAAATTGTATGTTAGAAATTGATTACATACATGTTACTCGCTATAACAATAAAACGTCTGGTGGCGATTTACTGTGGAAAGCACATCCGACAACACCGCTTAAAGATCGAACAGTGCTGATATTGGATGACATCTATGACGAAGGAAAAACGCTGCATGCCATTATTCAATATTGCCAGCAGCAGGGCGCGGTTAAAGTTGAAGCCGCTGTTTTACTAAGAAAAAATCATAATCGTTGCATTAATCATCAGCATACCAACGAAGCACTAAGCGATAACATTGCACTAACTGTTGAAGATAAATATGTCTTTGGTTTTGGCATGGATTTTAACGGTTTATACAGACAGCTTGACTCAATTTATTCGCTGGAAAATAAGGAGTAATCATGAAGCTAGCCATTATTGGGGGAAGCTTATTTAACCAGTCAAGTATTATCACAATGCTTACAAAAGAGAATATAAACACCCCTTTTGGCACAGCATCCGATGATTTTATAATTGGAACAATTGGTCATGTTGAAGTGGTTTATATAAACCGTCATGGTCGATCACATCATTTAGTGCCTCATCAAATTAACTACCGGGCTAATATGTTCGCCCTGAAAGTTTTGCAAGTAACTCACATTATTGCTGTAACTGCCGTTGGTGGCATAAGCGAAAACATGTCCCCCATGAAATGGGTGGTGCCTGATCAAATCATCGATTACACCTATGGTCGCATGCAGACCTGTAATGACGATAATGCGGCAGGTGTTAATCATATCGACTTTAGCTATCCGTTTGACACATTATTAAGTGAGGCATTAATCACGACATTGAAGGAAGAATCTTGTGCGCATGAAAAACAGGCAACATACGGAGCAACTCAGGGTCCTCGATTAGAAACCATCGCTGAAATCAAACGTATGCAAAATGATGGCTGCGATATCGTCGGCATGACTGCCATGCCAGAAGCAGCCTTAGCGCGTGAACTGGAAATGAATTATGCCATGCTGTCACTTGTAGTGAATTGGGCGGCAGGTAAAGAGGCAACATCAACACAGCCGACCCAGGTTATTTCAATGAATGAAATAAATCAACGTATCGAAATTGGTAATGAAATAGTTGAAAAACTGATAAGTAATGTTGTTGCACGGCTTGATTAGCTGCAACAATCGAGATACTGGCGAGATGATATTTTTTACAAATGTGCCAGGAGATATTGTAGGGCATCTCTAAAAATAGAAGCACGATTTATGAGTAGTGCCACACGGATGTAGCGTTTACGAAGCAAAGGATGGAAACGCATAAAACAGCAGTTTTCCACTCTTGGGTAATCGTCAATTAGCTTACTATTCTCCTCCTTTTTGAGTAAAAAATGCACTATTTTCTGCATTCCTTAAATCAC
>CAZYCY010000269.1:0-3923 GCA_964646145.1 uncultured Thiotrichaceae bacterium | reverse complement strand
TTTTATAATCAGACCTAAAAATGCAGACATTTATCGGTTCAGCAGCGCTTTCAAATTTTCGCCTGGAAAAATTACTTAATCAAGTGCAGCAGGCTCTGCCTGAGATCAGCAGAGTTACGGCTCATTATGTGCATTTTGTTGATGCTGATAAAAAACTGAAGGATGCTGAAATTGCTGTTTTAGAAAAACTGTTACGTTATGGTCCGCATTTGGCAGAAGTTTCCAGCGAAGGTCACTTGTTTCTGGTTGTGCCTCGTGCCGGCACCATTTCACCCTGGTCATCAAAAGCGACTGACATTGCACATAACTGTGGGCTAGCGCTTATTAATCGAATTGAACGTGGTATTGCCTATCATGTTCAGGGTGTGCAATGCAGTGAAGAAAATCAGCAGATCATTGCGGCTTGTTTGCATGATCGGATGACAGAGACAGTACTTAATGCGCTGGATGATGCGCAATGTTTGTTTGCGCAGCATGAGCCAACAGCGGGTGCGTCGATTGATATTATTGGCTCGGGTAGAGACGCCTTGGCTAAAGCTAATCAACAATTAGGCCTGGCACTGTCTGATGATGAAATTGATTATTTACTGGATCATTTCAGCACCATAAAACGCAATCCGATTGATGCCGAGTTGATGATGTTCGCGCAGGCAAATTCTGAACACTGCCGTCACAAAATTTTTAATGCTGATTGGGTGATTAACGGTGAGGCGCAGCAGCGATCATTATTCAACATGATACGCCATACTTATGAATCGCATCCAGAAGATGTGTTAAGTGCTTACAGTGATAACTCATCCGTGATTGCATCGCATAAAGCAAAACGTTTTATCTTAGACAGTGAGCGTCACCAATATCATTACAGCGATGAGCATATTGCTATTTTGATGAAAGTAGAAACCCATAATCATCCAACCGCGATCTCGCCGTTTCCAGGGGCTGCAACCGGTGCGGGGGGAGAAATACGAGATGAAGGCGCGACTGGGCGCGGCTCTAAACCAAAAGTAGGTTTAACTGGCTTTTCCGTTTCCAATTTAAAAATCCCTGCCTATTTGCAACCCTGGGAAAGTGATTACGGCAAACCCCAGCGTATCGTATCGGCATTGGATATTATGCTGGAAGCACCGATTGGTTCGGCAGCATTTAATAATGAATTTGGTCGTCCCAATATTACTGGTTACTTTCGAAGCTTCGAAGAAAAAGTGGCTGGCGCCAATGGCGATGAAGTACGTGGTTATCATAAACCTATCATGCTGGCGGGTGGTTACGGCAATATTCGTCAGCAGCATATTGAAAAATTGCAACTACCAGTGGGCACACCGATTATAGTGTTGGGTGGACCGGCAATGCTAATCGGTCTGGGGGGAGGGGCTGCTTCATCAATGGACAGTGGTGTCAGTGCCGAAGACCTGGATTTTGCCTCGGTACAACGTGGCAACCCAGAAATGGAACGACGTTGTCAGGAAGTGATTGATGGCTGCTGGTCGCAGCATGACAATCCAATTTTATCAATACATGATGTCGGTGCCGGTGGTCTGTCCAATGCTTTGCCTGAACTGGTTTATGATGGCGGTCGCGGGGCAGAGTTTGAATTGCGCGAAGTGCATAATGATGAGCCGGGCATGACACCGATGCAAATCTGGTGCAATGAATCGCAGGAACGTTACGTGATTGCAGTTGATCCGCAACGTATCGATGATTTCAAACAACTGTGTGAACGTGAACGATGTCCCTATGCCATCCTGGGTGAAACCACAGCAGCACAAAACTTAAAAGTACACGACCGCGACTTTGATAATTATCCGGTTGATATGCCGCTGGATGTTTTATTGGGTAAGCCACCAAAAATGCTACGTGATGTAAAACGCGTAACAGTGAAACATTCTGCGTTGGATACACAGACTATCGATATTAACGAAGCGGCTTTTAATGTATTGCGCTTGCCGTCTGTCGCCAATAAATCTTTTTTAATCACTATTGGTGATCGCAGCGTAACAGGTATGGTAGCGCGAGATCAAATGGTTGGGCCGTGGCAAATACCAGTAGCCGATGTGGCAGTCACCACTGCCTCATTTGAAGGCTACTGCGGTGAAGCCATGGCAATAGGGGAGCGCACGCCGATTGCCTTGCTTGATGGTCCGGCATCGGCACGCATGGCGATTGCCGAATCCATCACCAATATTATGGCAGCATCAATAACAAAACTGTCCAATATAAAACTCTCAGCAAACTGGATGGCAGCAGCAGGGCATCCGGGTGAAGATGCTGTTTTGTACGACACGGTAAAAACTGTTGGTATGGAAATTTGTCCACAACTTGGGCTGACCATCCCGGTCGGGAAGGATTCCATGTCAATGAAAACCGTTTGGGTCGAAACCACAGACAATGGTGTAGAAAATAAATCAGTGACCGCGCCTTTATCATTAATTATTACCGCCTTTACCCCGGTAACGGATGTACGCAAAACCTTAACTCCGCAACTTCGCAGCGACGTTGAAGACAGCGCTTTATTACTGATTGATTTAGGCTTTGGCAAAAATCGTTTAGGCGGTTCTGCACTGGCTCAAACCTGTAAACAGATTGGTGATGAGCCGCCAGATGTGGATGATGCCCTGCAGCTAAAAGCCTTCTTTAATATTTTCCAGCAATTAAACAATCAGGGGAAAATTTTGGCGTGGCACGACCGTTCTGATGGTGGTCTGTTTGCCTGTGTTTGTGAAATGGCATTTGCTGGGCATTGTGGCCTTACTATGCAACTTGATTCAATGTTGGCTCAGGCAGACAGTGATGCTGTTTGCGTTTTATTTAATGAAGAGGTCGGTGGTGTATTACAGGTTTGTGATAACGATCTTGATTATATAGAGAAGGTGTTTGCTGACGCTGGCTTAGCAGGGTGTTGGCATAAAATAGGAAAGGTTCAGCAGGGCAATCAGATAAGCATCAATAATAATGGCATCCCAATATTTTCAACAACACGTGAATCGCTACAACAGGCATGGAGTGAGACTAGCTATCACATGCAACGCCTGCGCGATAATCCCGAATGCGCGCAGCAGGAATTTGAAGCGATTACACAGGATGACAAAGGTTTAACGGTAAGTTTAGCTTTTGATGTTAATAAAGATGTCGCTGCACCGTATATTTCTAAAAATATTAAGCCCAATATTGCTATTTTACGCGAACAGGGCGTCAATGGTCAGATAGAAATGGCAGCCGCTTTTGACCGTGCAGGTTTTAATAGCATTGATGTTCACATGAGTGACATCATCAATGGTGATGTAGAACTGCAAGATTTTAAAGGGCTGGTCGCCTGTGGTGGTTTTTCATACGGTGATGTATTAGGTGCTGGTGAAGGCTGGGCAAAATCCATTTTATTTAATGTCCGTGCGCGTGATGTGTTTGCAGCCTGGTTTAATCGTGACGATACCTTTAGCCTGGGCGTGTGCAACGGTTGCCAGATGATGGCAAATATAAAATCACTGATACCGGGTGCGCAGCATTGGCCGCATTTTGTAAGAAATACTTCTGAACAGTTTGAAGCGCGTTTTAGCCTGGTTGAAGTCATGCCATCAGCATCCATATTATTGCAGGAGATGGCTGGCTCAGTCATGCCGATTGCGGTTGCGCACGGTGAGGGCAGAGCTGAGTATAAATCAAATGAACAACGCCAAAAAGCACAATCAGTCATGCGTTTTGTCGATCACACTCTACAGCCGGCAGAAACTTATCCACTTAATCCAAATGGCTCAGTTAACGGTCTCACAGGATTTTGCAATGATGACGGTCGGGTGACGATCATGATGCCGCATCCGGAACGTGTATTTAGAGCAGTGCAACATTCATGGTATCCGGATGAATGGCGCGAAGATGCACCGTGGATGCGGATGTTTAGAAATGCGCGGGTTTTTACACAATGAGTTTTT
>CAZYCY010000268.1:0-3927 GCA_964646145.1 uncultured Thiotrichaceae bacterium | reverse complement strand
ATTTTTTACACCTGACTAAGCCCTAAAAACATCATCACCTGACGAACCATTCTCTTGCAAAAAACCATTAAGACTTGATGATTTCAGGAAAACTAAAAACACTACATTCAAATGAAATCATGGCATCTCACATAATATTATTACACTGAAATGGTAAGGTCAAACTTTGTCTTACAACTTACTAAGGAGAAGGCTGATTACCCGACATTCAGCCTTCTCCTTAGTATGCACACATGGTAAAAAAATAGCTTTTAGAGATTATGGGCTTGTCAATAGCAAGTTAACGTACTAGCCCAAGAATGGAGATCAAAATTGAGAAAGGTTGTAAGTAATTGTTGTGTATGACCATTTAAAAAACAACGTGGTCACCTTATTGGTGATGAGTTGTTTTTTGAATAGTCAGACGCATCAAGGACTTGCAAGATTTTTTAATTTTGATCTCTATTCTTGGGTATAATGCACCTTTGCAACACTCAAGCTATTATTGCCGTTTGAAATGCCAGAAACACACCCAGCTAGAATTCGGGAAATCCCCTATAACTACACCTCCTATTCCGACCGTGAGATTGTTATCCGGTTCCTCGGTACTGATGGTTGGCGCATTATTGAAAAACTTCGTGGCTCTCGCCGTACCGGACGCTCCGCACGAATGTTGTTTGAAGTGCTTGGTGACATGTGGGTAATCGAACGCAATCCTTATGTTAAAGATGATTTATTAAATAACAAAAAACGCCGCAATGCATTAATTGCGGCATTAAAACACCGTTTACAACAGGTTGAGTTACGCGCCGATGGCAACACCGATGCCTTAGCACTTCATCAAAGTGGTTCACTTGCCATCGAGAGTTTTGAGCAGGATTTATTATCGCAAATAATACTGCGCCAAAAAGCCACAAAAGCTCTGGCCAAAATTACTTCAAAAAACAACATTGATTTCAGCGGGCTAGCACGGGTATCACATTCAACGGATGCCACCGACTGGCGTATTGCCATGCCGTTTGTGGTCATCAAACCTGATACCGAAAAAGAGGTGGCTGGTCTTGTGCGTGGCTGCATTGATTTAGGCTTAACCATCATTCCACGTGGTGGTGGTACGGGCTATACCGGCGGCGCGATTCCTCTGTATGCCAACACAGCAGTAATTAATACCGAAAAACTGGAAACATTAAGTCAGATAAAACACATCGAATTAGCCGATGTGGACAACACAGAAAGACACCCTGTTGTTGAATGTGGTGCAGGCGTTATCACACGCCGTGTGTCTGATCTGGCGGATGCACACGGTTACGCCTTTGCTGTGGATCCAACCTCACAGGATGCCTCGACTATTGGCGGCAACATTGCGATGAATGCCGGCGGTAAAAAAGCCGTTGTCTGGGGTACGGCATTAGACAATCTGATTTCATGGCGCATGGTGACGCCCGACGGCTTATGGATGGAAGTTGAGCGCATTAATCATAACCTTGGCAAAATACATGAACAAGACAAAGTAACTTTTAAAGTTATTCGTTATGAAGCTGATGGGCAAACCATCATAGGTGACGCTGAGCTGCTGCAAATGCAGGGCAAAGACTTTCGTAAAGCCGGTTTAGGTAAAGATGTCACCGATAAATTCTTATCTGGTCTACCCGGCATTCAAAAAGAAGGTTGTGACGGTCTAATTACATCAGGGCGCTTTTTATTGCATAAGATGCCAGAACACAAGCGTACGATTTGCCTGGAGTTCTTCGGCACTGATATTGCCGAAGCGGTGCCTGCAATTATAGAAATTAAACAACTTATTGATGCTAATGACGCCATATTACTGACCGGTCTGGAACATCTGGACGAGCGTTATGTTAAAGCAGTCAAATACACCACAAAATCAAGCAGCAGTAATGGGCGTTTTTCCGGTCGACCGAAAATGGTTTTATTAGCCGACCTTGCCTCAGACAATGAAGAGCAACTTGATATTGCCGCGCAACAGCTTATTGATCTTTGTAAAAAAAGAAATGCCCAGGGTTTTATCGCCATCAGTGCTGAGGCACGAAAGCGATTCTGGCTGGACCGCGCCAGAACTGCCGCCATTTCTGCACACACCAATGCCTTTAAAATTAATGAGGATGTGGTTATCCCGTTACCACGATTAGCTGAATACAACCGTGGCATCGAATGCATTAATATCAAGCAGGCAATCAGTAATAAAATAAAAATTTGCCAAGCGATTACCGTATACCTAAACAGCAATCTCAAAGACACAGCGGAAAGTGATAACTACACCAGCAATAAAGAAGCCCAACAAATCATTCTGAACAAATGTGAAGCAGCAAAACAGCTCATCGAATCTACTAAACAACGTTGGTCAGCTATTCTGCAAAACCTTGAGTCACCTGCTGCTGAGGTAAAAAATTTATTGCTTGCTGATGAACAAAAGAACATCCAGAACAAAGATGCATTAATTGATTTGTTATTACGCCGTGAGTGCGTCATTTCATATAGCAATGAAATATATCAACGCTTACGAGAAATTTTTTCCGGGCAGGATTTAAAATCGGTTCGGGAAAAACTTAAAAGCATTCACTATAAAATTAAAGATGAAAAATTATTTGTCGCCCTGCACATGCATGCGGGTGATGGCAACGTACACACTAACATACCGGTACACTCGGATAATTATGCCATGTTGCATGAAGCCGATAAAATTGTTGACCAGATTATGGCTCTGACGCAATCACTTGATGGCGTTATTTCGGGTGAACATGGTATCGGCTTAACCAAAATACAATATCTGGACGCAATAAAAATCGCAGCCTTTGCCAACTATAAAAAACAGGTTGATCCACACCAGCACTTTAACAAAGGCAAATTATCAGCAACATCAAACCTTGATTTAGCTTACACGCCATCACTTCGATTAGTGCAGCAGGAAGCTATTATTCTCGAAGATAGCGAACTGGGCGAGCTAAACGATGAGATTAAAAATTGCTTACGTTGCGGAAAATGCAAAGCGAAATGCATGACGCATGTGCCACGCGCCAATTTATATTATTCTCCACGTGACAAGATTCTGGCAACCGGTTTAATAATTGAAGCTTTTTTATACGAAGAACAAACCAGACGCGGTGTTTCACTTTCTCATTTTGATAAAATGAATGACATTGCCGATCACTGTACAACCTGTCATAAATGTTTAGCCCCCTGCCCGGTTAATATTGATTTCGGCGATGTTTCCATACATATGCGCCACATTCTGAGCAAACACGGTCAAAAGAAAAGTAACCTGGGTGCAAAAGCAGCAATGGTTTTCCTCAATGCTAGCAAACCCTTTACAGTAAAAACGTTGCGCACAATATTGGCTCGCGGCGGTTTTAAAGCCATCAACATCGGTCATTTTTTTGCAAAAAAATTCGGTCTGTTAGGAAACAAAAATCGCATACCACCTTCTACAACCGGGGCAGTCGAGCAAACCACACAAATCGTTAATCTAGTGCGCAAGCCCATACGCGTATCTGTGCCGCGCAAAACCAGCCGTGCGTTACTTGACCTGGAAGATACCCGTTACGTTTCCATCAGCAGAAACCCAAAACTCAATCATGATGAGTCAGATGCTGTTTTTTATTTTCCCGGCTGTGGATCAGAGCGACTATTCAGTCAGATAGCCATGGCAACTTTGCACATGCTATATGAAGCAGGTGTACAAACCGTATTACCACCGGGTTATCTATGTTGTGGTTATCCACAAACATCAGCTGGTTTAAAAGACAAAGGTCAGTCAATAAGCACAAATAACCGTGTTTTATTTCACCGTATTGCCAATACATTAAATTATCTTGATATCAAAACAGTGATCGTATCCTGTGGCACCTGTATGGATCAACTAATGAAATATGAATTTGAAAAAATATTTCCGGATTGCCGACTGTTGGATATACACGAATATTTGATGGA
>CAZYCY010000267.1:0-3957 GCA_964646145.1 uncultured Thiotrichaceae bacterium | reverse complement strand
GGCTTTTAGCCGTAACCTGAAACCACCGGCTTTGAGCCGGTGGAGTATTCATAGACAGATTGTTGCTCTATTTATCTTGTATATCTCTGTATTGGGCAAGCCATAAACCTTAAAAAATCAGTTTATCCTGCGACAAATGTCTAATGCACCCTCTGTGTCGAAAATTATTAAGGTGTTTCAATTTTCCAGCCACTAAATGAAAACTCATCAACTTTAATTGCATTCTGGATTGCTTCCTCAGTTTCGAGTAACAATGCATATTCACTGTCGGTGATGATGTTTTTTTCTTTTGCCTCAAGATAAGCATCTTGATCACGGCTGTGAAGATTGCCCTGTTTGTATGCAACGTGTAATTTGTCTTGCAGATTATCTGTTTTAAGCACTAGCTGAAAAGCATGTGTGATACGTCCCGTGGAATGATTTTTATTATTGCTGTTATAAACGCCCGCGCTCAGGCGTTCCAGGGTGTCGTTGGTGGAGAGCGTCAGTCTGGCTACTTGGTGCCCGGTTTTATCGTTAGGACCTTGATAGGGCTTTGCCAAAGGAAAAATAATAAAATTACACAGTGCACCGATGACAGGCACTGGTAAATTTTTCATAATACCTTTTAATGCGGTTTGTGCATTGAACAGCGCGTCTTCACAGGCCCATTTGAGCAACACAAGATCTTCTTTATGGCTGCCCTGGTTTTCATAATGTTTTAACAGCGCAGAAATAACATACATGTTTGATAAAACGTCAGCCAGTCGCCCGGAAATTTTCTCACGACGCTTTAATGAACCGCCTAATATTACAATGCTAACATCAGCAAGCAGGGCAAATGCCGAACTCATTTTTACCAGTTGCCGATAATAAAAACGTGTGTCTTTATCACCTGGCGTTTTAATGAATTTTGCAAAAGTAAGCCCAAACCAGAAGCTGCGAACAACATTACTAATGGTAAAACCCAAGTGTGCGAACAAGGTGTTATCAAAATCTTTAAGCCCCTGTTTTTGATCTTGATTATGTGTCGACTGAACTTCTTTTAGCAAGTAAGGATGGCTGCGCATTGCGCCCTGACCAAAAATGATCATGGTACGTGTCAATATGTTGGCACCTTCAACCGTTATGCCAACGGGTGTTAGTTGATAGGCACGACCCAGGTGGTTGTGTGGTCCCATACAAATGCCATGACCGCCATGAATGTCCATGGCATGGTTAACCACATTGCGCATGCGTTCCATCGTTTGCTGCTTAACAATGGCGGATATAACTGAGGGTACAATGCCGTTATCTAAAGCCACGGTGACTAATGAACGCGAGGCGTCCATGGCATAAGCATGACCTGCTATTTCAGCCAGAGCTTCTTCTATGCCTTCAAAGTAACCAATCGGGGTGTGAAATTGTTGCCTGATGCGTGCATAGGCACCAGTATATTTAGAGGCCATTTTACCGGCAGCCGCGCCCAGTGCTGGTAATGAAATGGCGCGACCATCACCCAGGCATTCCATCAACATGGCCCAGCCCTTGCCGACATAATCCACACCGCCAATAATTGAATCCAGCGGTACAAAGACATCTTTGCCCCGAATGGGTCCGTTCATAAAAGCATGATTAGCAGGAAAATGGCGTTTGCCTATTTCCACACCTTCTGTATCACGTTTGATTAATGCCAAAGTAATGCCACGATCTTCTTTTTCGCTTAATAAATGTTCGGGATCAGAAAGTTTGAATGCGATACCTAGTAAGGTAGCAACCGGTGCTAATGTGATATACCGTTTGTCCCAGTTTAAGCGAATGCCTAATACATGGTCTTTACCTTCATAACTGCCATAACAAACGATACCGGTATCTGGCATGGCGCCAGCATCGCTACCGGCGTTCGGTCCGGTCAAGCCAAAACAGGGAATATCAATGCCTTTGGCGAGTCTTGGCAGGTAATAGTTTTTTTGTTCCTCAGTACCGTAAGTCATTAACAGTTTTCCCGGACCCAATGAGTTCGGTACCATCACGGTGACTGCCGCTGAACCACTGCGGCTGCCAATTTTTATTACTGCCTGTGAATGAAGATAGGCAGAGTATTCTTTGCCACCATATTGTTTAGGAATGATTAAAGCGAACAAACCATTGTCTTTAGCAAACTGCCATGCTTCCGGTGTTAAATCGTAATCGACATGGCATATCTGCCAGTCATCCAGCATTTCGCAAAATTCTTCAACAGGACCGTCCAGAAAAGCCTGCTCTTCATCCGTCAAGGCAGGTGCAGGCAAGTTTTGCAGAATACTAAAATCTGGCTTACCGCTAAACAGTTCGGCTTCCCACCAGACATCGCCAGCATCAAGAGCTTCCTGCTCGGTTTGAGAAATAGTCGGCATGATCTTTTTCATCGCCCGATAAATGGCACGGCTGAAAAGATTAAGGCGAACAGGTTTTACATTGAGGGGAATGATGATTGCGGCAAATAGTATCCACAGTAGAATTTTTTGCGAGGATTCGGCATCAGAAAAAATGTTGAAAACAACAAGTCCTGCGGCTAGCAGTAATGACCACGCTAATAGGGGTAAGCGTAAGTATGCAGAAACTAAAATGATTAAAATTAACATTCCTGACCACATCATATTCGCTGCCTACTGTTTATGTTGGTGTGAGGTATTAATCGTTGCATAAGTTTTTCACTTATTTTAAAAAAGTTGCTTTATGCAACTTAACAAATCCATTATGCGCTACAAAAGTTGCAAAAAGCAACTTAATTCGTCAGGTTTTTGGTGTGCTTTCATCATCCGGATTGGTTTTATCAGTATTTTTTTTATAGGTATCTTTATCATTACCGTTAACTGAAATTGTCTGTGCTGACTCTATTGGCATAAGGTTTTTGATCTCATCCGGATCAGAATAAAAACCATCACCAAGTGCGTTACTGTGAACACTGGTCTGGTCCCAGGGTAATTTGCGGTAAATGCCGAGTTCATCAAAATCGAGAATAGGATATTTGATAACATCAAAATAGGGTGAATGGTCGAAGTCGCGCGGGGTAATTAATTTTGAATTACTGCGTATTAATTTTAAACGCCCCTCTTTATTCTGATGGATGACAGGAATAATAGGAAAACGAACTTTGGCAAATGCTTCTGCCATCATTGTTGAGCAAACGGTTTTGGTTGGTCTGCCCGCGTTATGTTCAAATAAGCTTGAACGCCAGCGTTTGGGTAAAAACCAGTAAGGAAACATGAATCGTGCCAGATCCATAAGCTGGCGAACATTATAGTCGGCACCTAACTGTTCTATGGCATATTTAACAACCATCTGAGAGTCTGATCGGGTTATACCACGGGGGCGACAAATGCGTAAATGTTCGCCATCATAAGACTCAATGGATGATACGATAACGCCTTTGCCCAGCAGTGCTTCTATAATTAATTGTTCATCCGGGCTGCAGTGACGATACTTCTGGATATGATCTCGTAACACAGGATCATCAATATCGTGCAATCGACCGATGTATAAAAAAGAATGTGTCCAAATGCTCTGAGTAATGGACTTGATGATTTCAGAAACATTTGAACGACCTTCAACCAGCAGTACATCTCCTGGGCGCAGCTCATAACGTAAACGCTCAAAACTGGTTAAGGGTGTTATATAGTTAGGGGACTCACGGGTAAGCCAGCGTACAAATTTGTCCCACAGATAATTTTTCAATCCAACAAAACCAAACATACAGGCTCCGGTACTGAAATTTTGTTTGCTATACTTTTATAAAAAATCATTGGAACTGGATAAGGTTCCTTCTATCTTGAGTTTAGTTCAAATGCGTCACATCTGACGTAAATTAAGACAGAAAAAGGTAACTTCTCAATAAGTCGGGCGGCTCTATTTATACAGCCGCCCCGACTTATTGGGAAGTTACAGAAAAGCGGTTAGCGGTGCCCCTTAGGACTCAGGATCAAATAACTTACGAAACTTAACTTGCCTTTTTGCTCC
>CAZYCY010000266.1:0-3995 GCA_964646145.1 uncultured Thiotrichaceae bacterium | reverse complement strand
TCTAGCTACATGATGGATTCCTGCTAGAAACATGCAGGAATGACGGAGCGTAACATGCAAGTTACGAGATTAATTATGCTTCCACTTAACCCTGGCCGCCTAAAGGCATGGGATTTACGGATCCCCCTGTCGGGGACTTTAAAACATGCTGTGCACGCTTTATCAAAAACCCATGCTTCTACAGGCCAGATTCCTGCTAAGGGCTTGTCCCCGCACGCTTTTAAGTCGGGAACATGCAGGAATGATGAACTGTTGTGTGGCTATTTATAAAATGGCAGAAGCTCATGGACTTATTATACGAATTCAGCAGGTAACGATCAGGCTCATCGGCAATTTTGCAATGCAGCGGAAAAATTGTCCGTCTGTAGTACCTTATTATGCCGCTACCTCATGGTTAGCATCCCAGCCAGGGAAGACTAAAACTGCCGGATGACATTTTAATGCTCTAGCGAGTACTTTGGCTCTTTCTACACCTAAATTAATTTTGTCATGCTCAATAGCTGAAAGTGTTGATTGGGGTATGCCAGTTATTAAAGATAATTCGTTTTGGCTTAATTCTTGTAATTCACGAATAATCTTTACAGATTCGCCAATAGAAACATCTGCTCTTTTTTGTGACTCTTTATAGCCTTTCATGTTACTTTCTCCGGTAATCATGCGCTGTTATTTTGATTACTTTTACAAAAAACTGCTCGTTTTCAGTTTTGTAAATGATGCGGTATTGAATATTGAGACGAGATGAACGATAGCCTTTCCACTCACCGCGCAACGCCTCATCGTTAAAGCCCTTGATTTTCTTCAATCCTGCAGGACCTGATATTGCTACGATATCTTTCCATTTCTCATATCGTTTAAGGATATCGACAGGTAGTAATTTCAGTCCTTTTAATGCACCTTTGTGCTCATATATTTTCCACATACTAAATATAGTATAAATATATCATATATGGTATATCAAGCGCTTAACGCTTAACATATCAGGCAATGTACTTTTGCCACCAAAATTCAAACATCAACAGACTCCACAGTGCTGCCGAATGGTCTCTTATCCCCTGTTGGTGCTCTAGCCAGATATTTTTTATTTCCTGTGGTTTAAAGTAATTGGACAGACCGTTTTCTGTTTGCAATAACTTTTCTTCGGCGGTTGCTTTAAGCTCATTTCTCAACCAATTCGCCAATGGTACTGAAAAACCCATTTTTTTGCGGTACAAAATATCCGCTGGCAGTAAATCGGAAAATGATTTTTTCAAGATATACTTCTTTTCTTTTTGATGCAGCTTTAGTGAAGATGGGATACTGGCTGCGTACTCAACCACCCGGTAATCCAGCAACGGAGACCTGACTTCCAGTGAATTTGCCATACTCATGCGATCAACTTTTACTAAAATATCACCGACCAGATAGGTTTTTATGTCGCTATACAATACTTTGGACAGGTGGTCATCGGCATCGACTGCATGGTAAAATTGTGTGGTTTGTATTGATGGATGATAACCAGCAAGCTGGCTTTTTAAATTATCGTTAGCAAGGCGATCCCACATTGCGTCGGTCATAAAGGTATTGGTTAAATAAAACCCTTCTGCTGGACTCTTGCTCATTGCGTTGAGTAGTGTCGCTGCTCGATTAAATGGTCGAATATTACTGCGCTGCAAAGGGCTAATGAATGCTGGAAACAATTTTTTTCTAATGAAGCTGGGGACTTTATTTCGTAATGCATTTTCTACCTGATCCACACTGTATTTACTGTAACCGGCAAAATTTTCATCACCACCATCACCCGACAGCGCGACAGTGACTTTTGTTTTTGCCAACTGCGATACAAAAAAAGTGGGAACCAAAGACGGATCGGCAAAGGGCTCATCAAAAAAGCCTACTATATCATCCAGTTTATCAAGTATGTTTTCCTTTACGGTTAATTCATGGTGCTTAGTATGATATTGATCGGCAACCTGCTTTGCGTATTGCACTTCGTCGAATTTTTTTGAATCAAAACCAATTGCACAGGTAAGCACGGGGCTGGAGCTGTTTTTTGCCATCAAGGCAACCACACCGCTTGAATCAACGCCGCCACTCAAAAAAGCCCCTAGCGGCACATCACTAATCATGCGTTGTTTTGTACAGGTGTTGATAGTATCAAGCAGACCTTCTGCGATTTCAGTTTCACTGGATGTACTCTGCTGTTTAAAGCTTACATCCCAATACTGTTTAATCTTAATGCCATTTTTGTTGATTGTTAAAAAATGACCTGGCTGTAATTTATGTATATTATTAAAAATTGACTTGCTGTCGGGCACATATTGATAAACAAAAAAATCATAAATTGCATCGTGTCGAATTTCTTTTGGCACGGTTTCAATTTCAAGAATCGATTTGATCTCTGAAGCAAAGATAAACTGCTTCTGGTCATGGTAATAATAAAGTGGCTTTTTACCCAGGCGATCCCTTGCCAGAAATAATTCCTGTTTCTTTTTATCCCATAATGCAATGGCAAACATACCAAACAGTTTATCCAGGCATTTCGCACCTTCATACTGATACAATGCCAATATTACTTCTGTATCTGTTTTAGTTTTAAACGGGTAGCCTTTTTTCTCAAGCTCTTTTCTTAATTCAGGAAAATTATAGATCTCACCGTTGAAGACGATCACCAGGTTGTCATCTTCGGAAAACATTGGCTGATTTCCTGCTATTGATAAGTCGATAATGCTTAGTCGTCGATGACATAAGCCGATACCTTCATCCAGATACTCTCCATGCGCATCCGGTCCACGATGTGCAATTTTGTCACCCATTTTTACCAGGCTTGAAAGATCGCCCGTGGCATCATGAAACCGGCTGAACCCTGCTATTCCGCACATTAAAACTTAGCCTTCAGCATCATTTGTTAGCTAACAAACTTTGGTATAAAACCGTATATTCATCAGCCATTCGTTGACCCGAATAAGTGTCGTTGACAAACTGCCGACCAATTTTTGCGAGTTTTTCGGCATAGTCTTTATCACTTAGTAACTGTTGCCAGTATTTTTTTAAGGCATCCTTATCTCCATAGTCTGCCAGTAGGCCGGTTTCTTTATGCTTAACCAGTTGATCAATACCAGGGATGTTATAAGCCGCCACCGGGATGCCCATTGCAATAGCTTCCATCAGGCAGCGCGGGATGCCTTCATCAGATGATGTCATTACGAATAAGTCAAACTGACTTAGCAAGTCCAGACGATCGTTTCTAAAGCCGAGGAATTGTATCGCCTCAGCGGAGGGTAAGTCAGCTGCATAAGTTTTCATTTTCTCAGCTTCTTTACCATCACCCAATAACAATAATTGCAGCTTATTATTTTCTACCCAGAGCTGATTAAAAATATCGAGAATATGATCAATATTTTTTCTTTTTATCATTTGACCAATAAAGCCAATTTGTAAAGTCTCTGAAGAATTTTTATTGGACTTATTTAACCTGAATTTTTCAACTTCTTTCAGGTCAACAGCATTACGTATAAAAGTCACTTTATTTTCGGGCACACCTGCTGCCAGCACTTCATCAACTAACTGCTGAGACAAAGGAACAGCACGATCACAAAAACGCAAGCTGTATTTTCCTATCGAGTTATATGTTCTTAGTTTAAAATCGTTATGATTACCGTAACCATGAGGTGTAGATATTATTTTTATGCCTGTCATTTTAGCCGCAACAAGACCAAGGATATCCGATTTATATCCATGGGTATGGATGATGTCTATTTTATTTTGTTTGATTATTTGACGCAGTGATGTTAACGCAGCAGGACTAAAACGTGATTTCACTTCTATTTCAAACACCCTGCCTTCTGTGGAGCTAAAATGATTAACAATTTCTAACTTGCTACCCACATCTTTGGTAACGGCTAGATAAGACCGGACTTTATCCGGGTCGAAATTATTGTTTAACGCCAAAACCCACCTTTCTGCACCGTAAAATCCGGTGGGGCAGATAAACTGCAAAATATTTATTTTTCTCATAA
>CAZYCY010000265.1:0-4010 GCA_964646145.1 uncultured Thiotrichaceae bacterium | reverse complement strand
ATATTATCTTACTATTTCTTCATCACAAGCCTTGACGTTATCAAATCGGCTTGCCCCCTCCCTTCTCCTCAACATCCTCCCCTAAAAATTAGCCAACTGACGAATCCGTTCAATTTCATCTCGCCGTTTCGCTGCTTCTTCAAACTCAAGATCTCGCGAATGCTGATACATTTGTTTTTCAAGTTTGTTCAGGTTTATGGTTAATTGCTTAGCCGTCATCGCCTGATATACCGCTTTCTCTTCGGCAATTTTCTGTAACACTACAGTCTTTCTTGAATGTTTATCACCATAACCGGCTTCTAATACGTCACGTACTTCTTTTACAATACCAACTGGTGTTATGCCGTGTTTTTTGTTATACGCTATTTGTATGTCTCGGCGCTCATTGGTGATGTTTATGGCTTTTTGTATGGAGCCGGTTATTTTGTCGGCATACAAAATAGCTTTACCATTTACATTGCGCGCAGCGCGTCCGATGCTTTGAATCATGGAACGCTCTGAGCGCAGAAAGCCTTCTTTGTCTGCGTCCAGAATGGCGATTAATGATACTTCCGGCATGTCCAGACCTTCGCGCAGCAGATTAATACCGACCAGCACATCGAATTCTCCTAGACGCAAATCACGAATAATTTCTACGCGCTCTACTGTATCAATATCGGAGTGCAAATAACGCACACGTATACCGTGTTCATCCAGATAATCGGTTAAATCTTCGGACATGCGTTTGGTTAAGGTTAAAATTAATATGCGTTCATTTAATGGTAAACGCTTGTTGATTTCTGATAATATGTCATCCACCTGGGTGGCTACCGGGCGCACTTCAATCTGAGGGTCAAGTAAACCAGTCGGTCGTACTAACTGCCTTGCCACCGCGTCAGAGTGTTCTTCTTCATAAGGTCCGGGCGTTGCTGAGACATACAATGTTTGTGGCGACATGGCAACAAATTCGTCATATCGCAAGGGGCGATTATCGAGTGCCGATGGCAGGCGAAAACCAAAGTTCACCAGATTTTCCTTGCGCGAACGGTCGCCTTTGTACATGGCACCAATTTGCGGCACTGAAACATGACTTTCATCAATAATTAATAAGGCATCATCGGGCAGGTAATCAAACAGACACGGTGGCGGGTCGCCAGGGTTGCGGCTGGATAAGTAGCGTGAGTAGTTCTCAATGCCACTGCAATAACCCAGTTCACGCATCATTTCGATATCAAACTGGGTGCGCTGCTCCAGACGTTGCGCTTCGACCAGTTTGTTGTTGCCATGGAGTTCATCCAGACGTTCACGCAGTTCGACTTTAATGTGTTCAATCGCCCCCAGTATCACTTCACGCGGGGTGGCATAATGGGTTTTCGGATAAACCGTAAAACGCGCCACTTTTTTAACCAGCTTGCCGGTCAGTGGATCAAAAATACTTAAATTTTCTATTTCATCATCAAACAATTCTATGCGTATGGCTTCACGTTCGGAATCTGCCGGGTGGATATCAATCACCTCTCCCCTTACCCGATAAGTACCGCGGCGTAACTCAAGATCATTTCGCAGATATTGTAATTCTGCCAACCGTCTTAATATATTGCGCTGGTCAACCACATCGCCGCGCACCAGATGCAAAATCATGGCAAAGTAAGATTCAGGATCACCTAGCCCGTAAATTGCCGAAACTGTGGCAACAATAATGGTGTCTTCTCTTTCCATTAATGCCTTAGTGGCGGACAGGCGCATTTGTTCGATATGCTCATTCACCGAGGCATCTTTTTCGATGAAGGTATCACTGGCTGGCACATAGGCCTCCGGCTGGTAATAGTCATAATACGAAACAAAATATTCCACCGCATTGTTCGGAAAAAACTCCTTCATTTCACCGTAAAGCTGCGCCGCCAGGGTTTTATTGGGTGCCATTATAATGGTCGGGCGTTGCAAATGGTTGATGACATTTGCCACGGTGAAGGTTTTTCCCGAACCGGTCACACCCAGCAAGGTTTGTCTCGCCAGCCCATTATCAAAGCCTTCATTCAACATCTGAATCGCTTCCGGCTGATCACCGGTTGGTTGATATTCTGTTTGCAGGTCAAATTTTTTAGATATAATCATTCTGAGCAGTTGCATTCCACAGTAAAAATAAACTAAACTTCTGAGCGCTTACAAATGCCTGTAGAGAGCTTTGCATTGAGATCGTTTAACACCGCCACAGCGGAAAAGACGCTTTGTACAAAGATTTCTATAAATACTTAAATTATTCATGGACACCACTTTGAAAATATCACTTTCCAACCGCATACAAAGAGTTAAACCCTCTCCCACCCTGGCAGTAACCGCTTTAGCCAATCAACTTCGCGCTGAAGGTCGCGATGTTATTGGGCTGGCTGCCGGTGAACCTGATTTTGATACGCCAGAATATATCAAGCAGGCTGCCATAGAGGCAATCAACAATGGCTATACCAAATACACTGCAGTTGATGGCACGGCAGGACTCAAACAAGCAATTATAAACAAATTTAAACGAGAAAATGGTTTCGATTTTAATCTAGATCAAATTCTGGTTTCAGTCGGTGGCAAACAGGCATTTTACAATTTATGCCAGACCTTATTAAACGAAGGTGATGAGGTCATTATTCCTGCGCCTTTTTGGGTATCTTATCCAGATATCGTCAAACTTGCGGATGCAACTCCGGTCATTGTTGAAGGTGATATAAGTCAGTCTTTTAAAATTACCGCCGAACAATTGCAGCAGGCAATTACAGATAAAACAAAACTGGTTATTATCAATAGCCCATCAAATCCAACTGGCATAGCTTATAGCAAAGAAGAGCTCAAAGCATTAGGTGACGTATTACTCAAACACCCTGGCATCGTGGTAATGACCGATGACATTTATGAACACATCGTCTGGACGGATGAAGGCTTTGTTAATATCCTGAATGCCTGCCCTGAATTAGCTGGACAAACCGTGGTGATTAACGGTGTTTCCAAAGCCTACTCCATGACTGGCTGGCGCATAGGTTATAGTGGTGGACCTGCTGAGCTCATAAAGGGCATGAAAAAAATACAGTCACAAAGCACATCCAACCCCACATCAATTGCCCAATACGCAGCGCAGGCCGCGCTTGAAGGCGATCAAAGCTTTCTTACTGATACCTGTGACATGTTTAAACAGCGCCATGCTTATGTCTATGAAACACTAAAAGCAATGGACGGGGTTGATGTTTTACCCTCTGATGGCACATTTTATAGCTTCCCCAGTTTTCAGGCTGTCATCGAACGCATGGACGGCATAGAGGATGATGTACAACTGGCTCAGCTATTGTTGGAAAAAGCTGATGTCGCGCTGGTGCCAGGTTCGGCTTTTGGTTTATCAGGTTATCTTAGACTATCTTTTGCAACGGATATGGACAGCCTGAAAAAAGCCTTGGAAAGAATAAAAAAGACTATCGAATAATTTAATTACTACTAAACCGGATGAAAAGAATACCCCTCATTAAAGGGCACCTCTAAAAATAGAAGTGTGATTTAGGGAATGCAGAAAATAGTGCATTTTTTACTCAAAAAGGAGGAGAATAGTAAGCTATTTGACGATTACCCAGGAGTGGAAAACTGCTGTTTTATGCGTTTCCATCCTTTGGTTCGTAAACGCTA
Organism: uncultured Thiotrichaceae bacterium; assembly: GCA_964646145.1. Lineage (GTDB taxonomy): Bacteria > Pseudomonadota > Gammaproteobacteria > SZUA-229 > SZUA-229. Next base: position 374 of record CAZYCY010000265.1, on the reverse strand, counting down.
CATCCGTGTGGCACTACTCATAAATCGTGCTTCTATTTTTAGAGATGCCCTAAAGACTGTCTACAACAAGGGTGCTGCAATCAAGCTTACATGAACATATTTATAGCGTGTCATTAATAAGCAGTATCCTTTTCATCCGACTCATTAATACATACCAACACCATCAGTAAAACAAGCAAATAATCACCTGATTATTATCACTTTAATGCTTATTAAGTGTTGACCGAAGCAGTTCAAATCGGTAGCATACCGCCTTCCAATTAGGCAGGGTACTAGCCCTGCTAGTTATTCCTCGATAGCTCAGTTGGTAGAGCAACGGACTGTTAATCCGTTTGTCCCTGGTTCGAGCCCAGGTCGAGGAGCCAATTAAATCA
>CAZYCY010000264.1:0-4014 GCA_964646145.1 uncultured Thiotrichaceae bacterium | reverse complement strand
TTAATTAGTTTGTTGATTGTTTCGTGTGCAAATACCAGCATAACCCAGAGCAGAGTGGAGCAGAATCTGCCTAAAAGTTATAAACATCCGATGATTATTGCTATATCAGATAGCCAGCAAACCAGACGGATATTTGAAAAATACCTGGTTGCAGAGCTGAGTGAGAATAACATTGTAGCAACGCCAAGCTACAGGTTAATTAGCAGTAAGCAAAAAATGAATCGGGAAACGGTTGTTGAGGTTCTACAGGGTACCGAAATAGACTCCGTACTGGTGACCTACCTGATTACTGCTGACGCAGAAATGAAACACCATGTTTCACCCATCAATATGGGTTATTCAGGTAATATTGAAAACAATATGATATCTGAAACAATTATTACAGCTCGAGCGCCCTCTAGTAGTACAGGAATAATAGTCCTTAAAAGTGATTTTTATGATGCACAGTCAAAAACAGTGGTTTGGTCTGCGCGAACCAGAACTGTTAATCCTGAGTCAATCGACGAAGTCATTACCGATGTGACTGAATTGCTGGTTAAACAGTTGTTAGAGGACAATATATTGTGACCTAAATCCTGCAAGTGCTCGCGCTATCTATGTATGCGATCACTTGCAGGATTTAGGTGTGAAATGATTGTATTTTATTGAGCAGTTGTTAATATACTGTTACTCTCCATTATTATAAGAATGTAAATTTAAAGGAAATAATTTATGAATATACTTAGTCAGCGGCTTATCAAAGTTACGATATTGATTGCAAGCGTCACCTTTTTGTCATCATGCGCCACCACAAAAATCACACAAACATGGATTGAACCTGATCATAAAAAGGTTTATAACAACTTATTGATTATTGCGCTTGTACAAAGCGAACAAAACAGACGTGCTTATGAAAGTAATTTTGTTGAAGAATTACGATCCATAGGAGTAGGGGCAGAAGCAAGTTATACGCTAATTAAAGGCGATCAAAAAATAAACCGAGAGACCGTAAAAAAAGCCATCGAAGGCATGGATATTGATGCCGTTCTGGTTACCAACCTTGTTGCTATTAAGGTGGAAGAAGTTTACCGACCAGCAATGGACTATATGCCAATGTACGGTGGCGCTTATTATGGTGGTTATCGTGGCGGTTTAGGTTTATACAGTTACCCGTATATGACCACTTATGCGCGAAGTCCTGGTTATTTCACCACTTACGAAAGCTATACAATTGAAACCCAGCTGTATGATGTTAAATCTGGAGAGTTGGTCTGGTCTGCACGCAGTAATAGCTTTGCACCGGGATCGGCTGATGAAGTAATTGTTGATTTAACAAAACTGTTGATAGATAACATGAAAGAGAAAAACATCATCGGCATAAAATAGGAAATATTGATACTGTTTATTTTGCAGACGAGATGCCATTAAAGATGCCGCACTAACCAATCTAAAAATAACCTGATCAGAGCTTGTCTGCGGCACTAGGAGCTTGGTGCAGTGGCAGGCTCCTAGCTCCATACTAATTTTAACCACTGTCATACAGTCTTTGAAGTCAACTAATGTTTCAACCTAAAGAACTATTTATCGGTTTGCGCTACATTCGTGCTAAACGCAAAAGCCACTACGTTTCTTTCATTGCTTTTATTTCTATTGCGGGCGTAGCTTTAGGTGTTTTTGCACTTATTGTTGTGCTTTCTGTGATGAATGGCTTTGGCAATGAATTGCGTGATCGTACATTAAGCATGACATCGCATGCCACTATTTCTGGTTATGATGGTTATTTACGAGATTGGCCAGCAGTGTTGGAAAAAGCTGAAAAGCAAGTCGATGTTGTTGCAGCCGCACCTTATATACACAAAGAAGTCATGTTATCAAAAGGCAGGCGTGTAAGTGGCTCATTAATTCGTGGTATTCATCCTGAGCAAGAGATCAAGGTCTCTCAGGTTGAAGAAAAAATGATCTCTGGTAGTCTATTTGACTTGAAAGCAGGAGAGTATGGCATCATCCTTGGCAAGGAGCTGGCAAATGCTCTTGGTACATTTGAAGGTGACCGTGTAACCGTTATTACTCCACAGGCCAGTATAACGGTAGTTGGAGTGATGCCAAGATTGCGTCGTTTTCGCGTAGTAGGCGTTTTTGAGGTTGGTATGCATCAATATGATGCGGCAATGGCTTATATACACTTACAGGATGCTGCAAAGTTATTCAACTATAAAGATAAGATCAATGGTGTTCGTTTAACTCTTACAGACCTGTTTGAAGCGCCACGTATTACCCGCGAGATAGAAAAAAGCTTTGGTGTGGACTTTTGGGTAAGAGACTGGACGCAAAAACACAAGAATTTTTTCAGGGCATTGCAAACAGAAAAAACCGTTATGTTTATCATATTATTGATGATGGTTTCGGTGGCAGCGTTAAATATTGTTTCTACCTTGATGATGACGGTAACTGACAAAAAATCGGACATTGCTATCCTGCGTGCATTGGGTATGCGACCATCAAGTATTATGAGCATATTCATTATACAGGGTGCTTTTATCGGTTTTTTTGGTACTTTAATAGGGGTTGCCACGGGGGTTCCCGTTGCGCTCCACGTGTTTGAAATAGTCTCGTGGCTAGAGCGCTTATTTGATACAGACTTTCTTCCCAGTGAAGTTTATTATATCAGCGATATTGTTGCTGATGTAGAAGTCCGTGAAGTCGTTACTTATGCACTGGCCGCTTTTTCAGTCACCATTCTAGCCACCATCTACCCTGCCTGGCGTGCTTCACGGACTCTGCCTGCTGAAGCCTTACGATACGAGTAAGGTAGAGAACATAATGTTACGCGCGATAAAAATTGCAAAAGATTATAACGATGGCACACGTAATGACTTGCATGTGCTCAAGGATATTACATTTTCTTTAGAATATGGCGAAACCTCTGCCATTATCGGCACCTCCGGTTCGGGGAAAACGACACTGCTAAATATACTCGGTGGGCTGGATAAACCAAGCAGTGGGCAGGTTATATTAAATGATATGGACGTGCATAAGCTCAGTGAAAAAAAACGCTGCATCATCAGAAATGAACATTTTGGATTCATCTATCAATTTCATCACCTGCTTCCCGAGTTCACGGCAATGGAAAATGTTGCCATGCCATTATTAATTAAAGGTGACGCTGTTGAACAGGCAACACAACGAGCGATAAAAGTATTAACTGATGTGGGTTTAAAAAAACGTATTCAGCATAAACCCAGTGAATTGTCCGGTGGTGAACGACAACGCGCTGCCATTGCTCGCGCGTTGGTACATAAGCCTGACTGCATATTCGCCGATGAACCGACGGGTAATCTTGACCGAAAAAATGCCGAAGCGGCGATCAACTTAATTATTGACCTGAATAAAGAATACAATACCTCGCTGGTTATTGTTACCCACGATCTAAAAATCGCAGAACGTATGGATACGATTTATACGCTTGAGGACGGCGTGTTGAGTAAATTTTGCGCCACATGACAGACGAAATTTTTTTGAACCACGAAAAACACGAAAGCATTAACGAATCGGAGCGAGAGCGTAGGAACGAGAATGAAAACTTGAGGGCGTGATGAAAACAATTGGAATGAACCTGGTGACAATATCAATGATTGCTTTTGTGTCTGCTGGTTGTGCAACTAGTATTTCTCAACAAATAACATCATTACATGTTGACTGCAAAACGGAAGACATGCAAATTTTCAATGAAAGAGTAGCACTTAGGACTCAGGATCAAATAACTTACGAAACTTAACTTGCCTTTTTGCTCCAGCTTGAATGATCTCAAATCGTTGCGTAGCGCAACTATGCGCCTTTTGAGATCATCCAATCTGAAACAAAAATTCGGCGTTAAGTTCCGCATCTTATTTAATCCTGAGTCCTTAATGGTGAGGAAAGCTGGACAGTTAAATGTGAAGGCAAGACATATCATTGCTCCTATCTTTCCGAGTCAGGCTCAAATTGCTTTGAAGTTGTTGAGTAAAATACTACTAATCAGCCTTCTCTTTAGAGATG
>CAZYCY010000263.1:0-4015 GCA_964646145.1 uncultured Thiotrichaceae bacterium | reverse complement strand
CGGCGTTAAGTTCCGCATCTTATTTAATCCTGAGTCCTAAGGAACCTCCGATTAATCCTGGGTGAGACAGATTGAGAAGTTATCTTTTTTGCATAAACGCGCATGATCGTACTAATATCGTGAGTGCATGAATGGCACCCTTTACGAACTAAAGGATGAAGCAGAGAGTCTACTGCCAACAGCCCTTTCTATTTTTAGGTAAATCACCCATCGGAGCACGGGACTAATGGAAAACAAAAGAGAACTTTCTGCTGAAACCTTAGATAGCCTTCATGCTTACTGGCGCGCCTGCAACTATCTTGCTGCTGGAATGATTTATTTGCGGGACAATCCACTGTTGCAGAAACCACTTCGACCTGAACATATAAAAAACCGCTTATTGGGTCATTGGGGAGCCAGCCCGGGTCTTAGTTTCACCTATGTACACATGAATCGGTTGATCAGAAAATATGATTTAAATGCTATCTTTCTCGCCGGTCCGGGTCACGGTGCCCCCGGTGTGTTGGCAGCGGTTTACCTGGAAGGCAGCTATTCAGAAATCTATCCAAACAAAAGTGAAGATAAACAGGGCATGTTGAGCCTTTTCAGGGAGTTTTCATTTCCCGGCGGGATTGGCAGCCATTGCACGCCAGAACTGCCCGGCTCAATACACGAAGGCGGTGAACTGGGTTACAGCATTTCTCATGCTTTTGGTGCTGCATTCGACAACCCTGATTTAATAGTGACCGTGGTAGTAGGTGATGGTGAAGCAGAAACCGGGCCTCTGGCAACATCCTGGCACTCCAACAAGTTCTTACACCCCATTCGTGATGGTGCGGTGCTACCGGTATTGCATTTGAATGGCTATAAAATCAACAACCCTACCCTTTTGTCACGTATTTCCCATGAAGAGCTGGAAAATCTATTTAAAGGTTATGGCTGGAAACCTTATTTTGTCGAAGGCAATGATGTCATGGTAATGCATCAGAAGATGGCATTTGTTATGCAACAATGCATACAGGAAATTCGCCAGATTCAACAGCAGGCAAGGGAAAACAATGATGTAACCCGACCACGCTGGCCGATGATTGTATTGCGCAGTCCTAAAGGCTGGACCGGCCCTGAAACGGTCGATGGGCATAAAGTTGAAGGTTCCTGGCGTGCGCATCAGGTACCCTTGACCAAAGTTAAGGAAAACCCAAAACATTTGCAACAACTTGAAGACTGGTTGCGCAGTTACCGAGCCGAAGAACTGTTTGATGCAAAAGGTAGCTTAATGCCTGAGCTAAAAGCTTTAGCACCAACAGGGGTTCGCCGCATGGGTGCGAACCCTCATGCCAATGGTGGTCTGTTGCGACGACCACTACGCATGCCTGACTTTAGAGATTATGCGATTGAAGTTGCCCATCCAGGTCAACAAAGAGCTGAAAATACACGACCTCTGGGGCAACTATTGCGTGATATCATGCAGCTAAACAGCCAGCATTTTCGCGTATTTAGCCCTGATGAAAATAGCTCTAACAAACTCGATGACATCTACCAGGTCAGCAAAAAATTATGGTTGGCAGACTACTTGCCAGAAGATGCCGATGGTGGCGAGTTATCAACCGATGGTCGTGTTATGGAAATGCTTTCAGAACATACTCTGGAAGGTTGGCTGGAAACTTATTTGCTAACAGGCAGGCATGGATTTTTTTCAACTTACGAGGCCTTCGTCCATGTCATCGACTCAATGTTTAATCAACATGCCAAGTGGCTGGATATTAGTGAAAACATCCCCTGGCGCGCGCCGATTTCATCGCTTAACCTGTTAATTACTTCAACAGTCTGGCGACAGGATCATAATGGTTTTACTCATCAAGATCCCGGCTTCCTCGATATTGTTGTTAATAAAAGCCCTGCCGTGTGCCGAATTTATTTACCACCCGATGTAAACTGCCTATTGTCGGTAGCCAATCATTGCTTGCGCAGTACCAATGATATTAATGTTATCGTTGCTGATAAACAGAAACATTTTCAATTTCTGGATATGGATGCAGCAATCAAACACTGCACCAAAGGCATTGGTATCTGGCGCTGGGCAAGCAATGACCAGAGAACTGAACCGGATGTGGTGATGGTCGGTTGTGGCGATGTGCCAACGCAAGAAGCATTAGCCGCTATTAGTTTATTGCGTGAACATTTTTCTGATATTAAAATCCGTTTTATTAATGTGGTTGACTTATATACATTAAGCCCTGAAACCGAGCACCCTCATGGCTTGTCAGATTATGACTTTGATAGCCTGTTCACCAAAGATAAACCAATTATCTTTAACTTTCATGGTTACCCCTGGCTGATTCATCGTCTGACTTACCGCAGAACAAACCATAAAAATCTGCATGTACGCGGTTACAAGGAAAAAGGCAATATAAATACCCCTCTGGAATTAGCCATCCGAAATAATATAGACAGATTTAGCCTGGCAATTGATGTCATTAATCGAGTGCCACGTCTGCAAATAATTGGCGCACACGCCAGGGAAGTATTGCGTGATATGCAGATAGAGTGTAGCCAATATGCCTATAAGCATGGTACTGACAAGCCTGAAATTGCCGACTGGACCTGGTCTGTTGAAGACCAATGAACAGCCAGAGCAATGCAACATCGAATTGACAGGCAAGCCAATAAGCACATTCTGGTAATCAATAGTGGTAGCTCAACAATTAAATATCAATTGTTAAATGTTGACAAAGAAACCATCTTACTGAAAGGCGTAGTAGAGGGTATTGGTTTCCCTCAGGGAAAGCATGATTATTTCTGGCTCGATGGCGCAGAACAAAAACATGAAAATAGCGCTGATTTGCAATATCCGGATTACACGCAAAGCTTTGCTGCCATGGTCGATGTATTAAGCAGCATTAAATACCTGAAACCATCGGCTATCGGTCATCGCGTAGTTCATGGCGGTGAGTTTTTTTCACAGCCCATCTTGATAAACTCAAAAGTCCTGCAACAAATTGAGCAAATATCCTCGTTAGCACCTTTGCACAACCCTGCCAGTGTGCAGGGCATTCGCGCCTGTTTAGAGTTATTTCCTGATTTGCCGCAAGTGGCTGTGTTTGACACTGCATTTCATCAAACCATGCCCGAATACGCATACCGTTATGCAGTGCCGGATGCCTGGTATGCCCAGCATCATATCCGCAGATATGGTTTTCATGGCACATCGCATCAATATATTGCTCACAAAGCAGCAGAATATCTGCAAAAGCCATTAAATAAATTAAACCTGATTAGCCTGCACCTGGGCAATGGAGCCAGCATCGCTGCTATAGAGCAGGGACAATGCATTGATACCTCAATGGGATTTACCCCACTTGCAGGTTTAATCATGGGAACGCGTTGTGGTGATATTGATCCATCTATCCCCCTATACATGCAGCAGCAAACCAGCATGAGTGCAAAACAGCTCAGTGATGAACTTAATCATCATTCTGGTCTGCTGGGTTTAAGCGGAAACCAGGATATGCGCGAACTATTAAATGCTGCTGAAGCGGGAGACCATGCAAGCGAACTGGCAATCAACATGTATTGTTACCGTATAAAAAAATACATTGGTGCATATACCGCTGCATTAGGACAGGTGGACGCCATTATTTTTACCGGTGGTGTGGCTGAAAATTCCGCAATCATCAGAAGTCGTTGCTGTCACAATCTACATGCATTAAACATTGTTATCGATCATGAGTTAAATGCACAGCCTGTCGATCAGGTTTCTACAATTAGCATTGCCAATAATGATCTGCATGTACTGGTTGTTCGAACTAATGAAGAACTACAAATTGCTAATAATGTTGTGAAGTTAATCTATAAAACTTAACACTGCTGTCCCGTTAACTTAAGCGCATCTCTATTTATTCTGGAGGTGAAGATTGAGATTCAAAATAGGTCAGATTAAGGCGCCCGATATTATCAACATGGGCACGTGAGTGGGCTATTGCGAAGATTTGCAACAAAAATATGGCATATTTTGGACTCAAGATTCATCTTCACG
>CAZYCY010000262.1:0-4019 GCA_964646145.1 uncultured Thiotrichaceae bacterium | reverse complement strand
GGCATTTTAATACAATTTATCAGTAATGTAACTTCTTTAGTAAAGCATGAATAGTATATGGTTGCGCTATTTATTAACGAGACAGATAGAAAGGATACCACCCATTAAAGACTGTCTACAGCAAGGATGCTGTAGTCAAGCCTATATGGACATATTGACGGCGAGTCTTTAATGGCTGGTATCCTTTCTACCTGTTTCAGTAGTATGTACCAAAGGTACGAAGTTGTGTACCGTCTCTTTCAATCACCAGATCTAAAAATCAACTTTGTAGCCAAGTAACAGACTGCGCGGTTTTCCCGACCTTGCACCAACAAGCCTACGCGAGACGATGGCAACGTCGTCAAACAGATTATTAACAGTAAAATACAACATCGAATTGCGGCCAAGCTGGTAGTTTGCGCTCAAATCAACCACCTGCTGCGCGTCTGTTCGTTGGCTTTTAACGGGTGTTCCCACTCCTGCAACTGTACGCATTTCTGCAACATAGTTAAATGACAGCGCTGCATGCCAGCGATTCTGCTCGACCGCAACTTGCAGGTTTAACTGGTGCTCAGGTAAATGCGGCATTTTATAGCCAATACGAACATGCGCCACACCAAACTCAGGGGAATCAAAGTTGGTTCTGAACTCACTGTCGGTGTAGGTGTAAGTAAACCTGACAGGGAAAGTCAGACCTCCACCTAAGCCAGTAGTGAAGGTTCTAACCGCCATCGTTTCCAGCCCCCAGATATGCACCTCGCCAGCATTAAAGTGGATGCCACGCCCAGCACCAACAATGCAGGCTGCAATACACTCACCTGTCAGATTGCTATAATCATTAAAGAAGCCAATCGCCTCCATTGCCAACCCCGATCTGTTGTAACGCAGACCAAATTCGTAATTAATGCTTTCCTCAGGCTTCACTTCAATGTCAGCGTCAGGTCTTACCGGCACAAAACCTTTGTGTACACCGCCGAGCAAGTGTATTCCAGGCGAAATCCGATAGTTTACGCCAAGACCAGGAATAAAAACATTGTCCTCGCGTAACACCGTTTCATTAGTGACCAGATTGGTGAACTCAGTATTAATGTGCTCATGGCGAAAACCGGGCGTAATGGTGAGGTCGCCCAGCATCACTTGATTTTGCAGATAGACAGCCAGCGCCTGAGCGTTAGCTTGATTTTTTATGGTTTGAGTCCGCTCTCTTGCATCACGCACCAGTTGACCGGATCGCATCAAAAAGCCACGTTGCCAATGGTCGCGCTCAACCTCATCGTGGTGATAGCGTATTCCGACAGTGAATAAATGATCAACACCTGCTATAGTCGGCCGCCATTGCAGTCGGCTCTGGATGCCTTTACTGATAAATTCCCGGTCTGCATTAAGCAACATTATGGTCTCATCCGGCGAATAAGAATCTTCCTGACCGGTCAGCACATCATAAAAAACCATGTTCACCGGCGTATCCGGGTTACTAATTATATCGCGCAAAGTTGGCGCCCGACCATCAAAGTGGTTTATTTTATCCCACCTGCGTCTAAAATTACGTTGATATACAGTCGTGCTGACAACAAAATCACCACCGGGGTCGTAAAAATGGCTAAGGGCAAACTGCTGGTGATCCCACTCGAAAAAATCATGCTGTGTGGAAGCATAACGGCGCAGCGGATTGGCAGCGAAAGCTTTATCGCTCAGACCAAGATAAGTTTCGTCACCAACCTCATTAGCATAACCCAGCTTTATATCAAACTGGTGATAGACATCGGCAGCTAAATCACTGTTGAAACGCATTTTTAGCAGCACATCGTTCTTCTCAAAACCGGTACCGCCGCCGTCATCGAGTTCCTTGAAACCATCGGCCTGCATATGCACACCTTCAAGCAGCCAGCCAAAACGCTCGGTGCTGTCACCATAAAAACCGTGTAACTGACCGAAGCCAAAACTGCCCAAAGACACATCCACCCGACCGTTGGCATCATCAGCGCCTGGTATATCACGACTGACAAAATTAATCGCGCCACCCACCGTATTGGGTCCATATTTAATTGCCGACGGACCTTTGGATACCTCCACCGCCTGAATCCGCGCCATTACTGGAAAATAATAGGCCGCCGGTGCCGAATACGGTGCTGGTGCTAACAAAACACCGTCTTCCATCATGACAATTTTCCTGCTACGATGAGAACCTGAACCGCGCATACCGATGTTCGGTCGCAGCCCAAAACCTTCTTCATCAAGCACATAGACGCCAGGTATCGCCTTGAGAACACGGTGCACATCACGGTAGTGCCACTGCTCCAGCATCTCCTGGTCAACCTTGTGTACCGAACCCGGCGATCGCTGCCGCTCTTCGACATCACCGACGATGGTAACAGCATCAAGCGTAACTTTTTCATCCCCATCTCGTTCATCCCCATCTCGTTCATCCCCATCTCGAGCATAAAGCGGTGTCGAGACAAAACTTAACAGTATCGCTACAGTGATTATTGGGGTTTTTTTCAACTTAAATGGGCGTTTTTTCATCAGTAATCCTGTGTAAGCGAGGCAATACATCATGCCAGCAAATAATTATGAATGCTGAATGCTGATAAGCGTAAAGCAATTTGAAAGCGGGACTTTAATCCCGCTAATGACGGCGCAATAACAGTAATTTTTCTCTTTATTTTTTGGTAAAAATGGTCTTGATAATGGAGTACTCTTGACACTACGCCACCTTACATCTTTCGATTTCTTGAGGGCTTTTATCATACAAACGAGACTTAATGCGTTTAGAGACCTCAGCATAACTCAAGCACAAATTAAAACGGCTAATTATTTCCAATATTTCTGTCAAAATATCGCGCAATAGCACACTATTACACTCAATTTTGCCAAAAATCTTGAAAAAACCATCTCATTTTTCTTTGCACCTGACTTATGCTGAGGTCTCAAATAGTCACTTTAAACAAAAGTCTTCAGCATATGATTCGTCCATTTCGCGTTTTGCCAGACTCCGCCTAACGCTTTCAGCTGCAGTGTTTTGATATCAAGCTGATAAAGCTCGCCCACATTGGCGCTCAGTATAAAACTGTTACCATCTACAGACACTTCGATACCACCAACATCATTAATTTCAATGACTTTAATCAGTCGTTTTTTACGCAAATCCCACAGCGAAAGCCGGTTACCTCGTGGACAGCTGACCGCGCCAATGCCGCCAGGCGCAATGCAGGCACAGGCAGTGTAGTCTCGCAGGGTAAAAAGCTCGTCATCATCAATATCAAGCATCTCGATTTCACCACTGCCGCGTTGCACCCCGACCAGCTTTGGCATCTCCAGCCTGCCCTTGTACTGACAGGCAACCAGCACTTCGCCCTCAGCGCCAACATCAATATGCCTGATTGATAGTCGATGAACTGGTATTTCTCGCCGCATCAGCAATTCACCGTTATCGCTGTCGATAAACAGCAGTGCTGACTTCATTGTATTGCGATTTAGATCTCGCCTGCCACTGTCGGGATGAGTACGTATACCACCACTGGCAACCACCAGGGTTTTACCATCGGGCAACATGGCCATATCATGCGGCCCGATACCGTATGCGGGCAGTTCACGCAAAAAACGATAATCGTGACCATCGCGCACCGTAATTACACCCTCGGCGGTGTCGATAATATTTTCAGTGGTAAACAACAATCGTCCATCCGGGCTATAACTGGCGTGACCCAGATAATGCCTGCCAGGACGGCTTTTGATCACTGCCAGTTGTTTACCCGTTCGCACGTCCATCACTACCGCACGCGTACCCGGCAATGAAGGGGCGGAAACAACTCGATTCGGTCGCTGTGGGTCAAGACTAAAACCGTGCGCCTCATCAGGCAACGCAATGCGGAATTTTTCAGCCCCACTGGCATCGAAACCACTGATATAATGCTTGCTGGTGACATCAATATGACCATTAACAAAAACCGCCTTAAGCGATGGCACTGCTAATGAATCTTGCACCGTTGCGAACAACGAAGACGGCAACCAGGGCAAAGTCGCCATGGTTGCCAGAAAAG
>CAZYCY010000261.1:0-4033 GCA_964646145.1 uncultured Thiotrichaceae bacterium | reverse complement strand
AACAAACTACGGCGTTAAGTTCCGCATCTTATTTAATCCTGAGTCCTTAGTATGTTCTGCCACCGCATGCTTTTTCACCTAACGAGGTTGTCTGGAGCAATCTCTGTAGCGAATATTGTTTAAGGCTGGCTACGTTTGCTACGCAACCATTTAGTTAGTGATTGCCAGTCGTCCAGATCCTGATAGACCTGTGACGGTTGCATTTCGAAAATGCCTATACCATGTTCTTCAGCTCGGATATAGTTTTGTGTGTCACGCAAGGTTGCAACATATGGCAACTTCATTGTTTTGATAAAACGAAACAATGTAGAATAAATAACGGTATTTTCTCGCACACGATTAGCAACCACGCCAATTTTCACTTCCTTGCGTGTTACCCGCCCGTTCTTTTTGATTTCTTTTATGTACTTTGTTGCAGCACGAATATCAATCGGTGAAGGTAGAATGGGAAAAATAACCGTCTCAACTTTACGCATTAATTGCGTCAGCTCTTTGCCATGCACTCTTGCAGGCGCATCCATAATCACAACATCGGTATCTTTGGCGACTGGTGATGGATCTTTATAGGCAGCAATCCCTTCAATATGTGGCCACTTTTCATCACGTGCCGCTAACCAGGTCAGGCTCGATTGCTGAGGATCATAGTCCGCCAGCACAACTTTTTTGCCCATCTCAAAAGCAAAGTAGCTGGCCAAGTTGGTTGCTATGGTGCTTTTACCACAACCACCTTTGGCATTTAACACCAGTATCGTTCTCATGCTAATCCCTCTGATTTTTTAATAATCGCGCCTTGCCTTTGACGAAAATCTACGCACTCTAAACGGGGTATTTTTAGAGGTACCCTATACTACAACTGCTTAATCCCGATAATTAACTCTGATATGGCTTTTTTCCCATCACCATATAACATCTGCGTATTGTCAGCATAAAACAGATAATTTTCGATTCCGGAAAATCCGGCACCTTTACCACGCTTAATAACGATGACGTTATGCGCTTTATCCGCATCCAGAATTGGCATGCCATAGATAGGGCTATCCGGGTTTGAACGTGCAGCAGGATTAACCACATCGTTTGCACCAATAACCAAAACCACATCAGCAGTCGGGAACTCCGGATTAATTTCATCCAGATCCAGGATGTTGTCATAATCCACACCGGCTTCTGCAAGCAGCACATTCATGTGACCGGGCATCCTGCCAGCGACTGGGTGAATAGCGTATTTTACATCGATGCCACGCGCTTCAAGCAAGTCGCCCATTTCTTTTAACTTATGCTGAGCCTGCGCCACTGCCATGCCGTAGCCCGGTACGATAATCACTTTCTGTCCATACGCCATCATAATGGCGGCATCATTTGCCTGAATTTCCCTCATGCTGCCTGCAATGTCTTCTTCTACCGCAGTGCCACTGTCACTACCAAAGCTGCTGAATAATATACTTGAAACCGGGCGATTCATGGCTTTTGCCATTAACTGCGTTAACAGCGTACCGGCAGCCCCAACCACGGTACCGGCAATGATCATCGCTGCGTTATTTAACACAAAACCTTCAAACGCGACCGCCAGACCGGTTAATGCATTGAATAACGAAATTACCACCGGCATATCGGCACCACCAATCGGCAGTGTTACCATCACGCCTAGCACAAGTGCCAGCACAAAGAAGATGACGACAAATTCAAAACGTACCGGGCTTCCTGCTACCAGCAAATAACCAAACACACAAACCGCAACAAATAAGCCAATATTGATCATCTGATGCAAAGGCAGACGCATGGTTTTCTGCAAGATGCCCTGTAGTTTTGCAAAAGCAATAATAGAACCGGAGAAAGCGACAGAACCAATAACCGCACCAAGCACTGCCAGTATCATTATCGTTAAACTATGTGTTACCGTGCCACTGGAAAGTTTCACCAGTATCACTGCTGAAATAGCGGCTGCCGCACCGCCACCCATGCCGTTGTACAAGGCGATCATTTGCGGCATATCCGTCATCGCTACACGCTTAGCTGTAACATAAGCGATGCTAGAGCCGATAAAGATTGCGACCAGCATTAACTGTAAATTAATGTTGCCAAAATCCAGGGTGATTTGAGGTGAACCAAAAGTTGCTAATGAAGCAGCCACCATGGCAATACCGGCCCAGACGATGCCGCGATGTGCGGTCACCGGAGAGGACATCTGTTTTAAACCAACAATAAATATACCAGCAGTGATGAAATACGTTGCATCAATAATAAAGTTTATCATTGCGCCCCTTCCTGTCTATGCTTGGTATGAAACATGTCCAGCATACGAATAGTCGCTACATAGCCGCCTACTGCATTGCCCGCTGCCATGACCACGGCAAAAAAGCCAATTGCCAATTCCAGTGTGCCGTCAGCTTTGCCCATCACTATCATGGCACCGACCAGTACAATGCCGTGGATAAAGTTTGAGCCAGACATTAATGGCGTATGCAAAATTACCGGTACACGACTAATCACTTCGTAACCGGTAATGGCGGACAACATAAATATGTATAACGCGGGTAAACCTTCAATCATAATTGAGCCTTTTACTTGCTATATGTGTCTTTATTCGTAACTACTCAGCGTATTATCCGGGTAAGGACGCAGGTTATTGATTTTTCAGGCATCTGCAACATGGATGTTGCAGTAGAGCGTACATGGACGTATTTACAGCGTCCTGAAAAATCAATAACCTGCGTCCTTTTCTAAAATTACGCTGAGTAGTTACCTTTATTCTTGGGTTTATATTGCTGGTGCACAATTGTGCCGTCATGGGTTAATACACAACTGGCAATCACATCGTCTTCAAAATCCAATTTTAAATTACCGTCTTCAGTGATGAACGGTGACACCAGATTAAATAAATTTTTGGCGTACATTTCACTGGCATGAATTGGTAATTCGCCAGCAACATTTAACGGGCCGTGAATGGTGACGCGGTCTTGATACTCAAAGGTTTCGCCCGGTCTGGTCAGCTCACAATTACCGCCACCTTCCGATGCCAGATCCACAATCACCGCGCCGGTTTTCATGTCTTCAACCATGGCTTCAGTAATAATCTTTGGTGATGGACGACCTGGAATGGCCGCTGTGCTGATAATGACATCAGCCATGGCAATATGTTTTGCCAGCACATCCTGCTGCTGTTGTTTTTCATCTTCACTCAGCTCACGCGCATAACCGCCTTCGCCATCGGCACTTACACCGGTATCAATAAACTTGGCGCCTAATGATTCAACTTGCTCACGTGTTGCAGAGCGGACATCATAAGCTTCAACAATAGCGCCCAGACGTTTCGCGGTAGCAATTGCCTGTAGACCGGCAACGCCAACCCCAATAACCAAAACCCTGGCCGGGCGAATCGTACCCGCTGCAGTGGTCAGCATTGGAAAGAATACAGGTGCTAACTGCGCCGCCATCAACACCCCCATGTAACCAGCAATGGATGCCTGTGAAGATAAGGCATCCATGGATTGCGCTCGTGTAATACGTGGCACCAGCTCCATCGCCAGTGAGGTGATTTTTTTAACGCACATCAGTTTCATCATCTCAGCATTTTTACTGGGTATCATAAAACTAACCACGGTAACGCCGTCCTTCATTTGCTTAAGTTCATCAAGCGTGGGCGGCATGACTTTAAAAACAAGATCGGCGTCTTTGTACAACGCAGCAGCATTAGCCACTGTTTCTACATCGGCAAAATCTTCATCTCTAAAATAAGAAGACAACGCAGCGCCCTGCTGCATAGAAATGCTTACGCCTGCTGTAATGAGCTTTTTAGCCACATCAGGTGCCAGCGCAATGCGTCGCTCACCCGAGGCTATTTCATTTGGTACAACCAGCCTTGTTGGCATGGGAACTCCTGATACGTCTGCATTAAAATAATGGGGTGGTATATTACAGCATTCTTAAGGGCATCTCTATTTATTCTGGAGGTGAAGATTGAGATTCAAAATAGGTCAGACTTAAGGCGCCCAATATTTTCAACATGGGCACGTGAGTGAGCTATTGCGAAGATTTG
>CAZYCY010000260.1:0-4035 GCA_964646145.1 uncultured Thiotrichaceae bacterium | reverse complement strand
TAACAAGGTAAAAACTCATGAACAAAATAATAAAACGACTAACCATAATATGTGCCATCTTCAGTCCATCACTGGTGTATAGTGAGACAACGACAGTCATGACAACACCGGTAATTGACCATATTTCTCACACCGTGATACAGATACCACTAAAACCTGGCGTAACGCCAACTCATGCCGTTAATGCCATGATTAGCAAAGCCAGCGAATTAAATATGAGCGTCAGTTCGCATCAAAAAATATCTGAAAAACTACAGCAGCGCGGTATAACATCCCGTCATCTGGAAATTTTGCAACTTTGCCAGCCGGAAAAGGCAGCCACCGCAATCGAGCTGAATTTGCACTTTGCAGCCTATATGCCCTGTCGCTTAACGCTGGTTGAAGATGAAAATGGACAAATCTGGATATTAATGCAGAATATAGCTTTTCAGGTTAATAATAAATTGTTGCAACCTGCATCAGTAGAATTTGCCATCCGTATTAATCAGGATTTGTTATCCATTGTCACTGCAGGTGTAAATGGTCATAAGCCTGGGGCTTCTAAGTAACTTAAATCTTAAGTTACTTATAGATGGGTGACCGGGACGGGCTGGGGGGCTTCTCAATAAGTCCGTGTGGTATATGATTTTGAGACTGTCGGTAGCATGGATGCTACCGTCAAGCCTACAGGGATGTATTCACGGCGTGTCTCAAGATTATATACCGCACGGATTTATTGAGAAGTTACACAAGCCTTAACTACGAGGGCAAGCTGAACACATGATCTGGTTCGATAAAAGTCTGAATCATAAATTCACCACTGCCACCATAGCAGGGTTTTTTGTCAGTGCGTTGGTGTTTGCCGCACTGTTTCAAATGTTTTACCAGAGCAAGCTGGAAAATGAGCGTGTGACCGCAGCTCACGAAGTTAATATGCTGTTGCATTCAACTCTGGAAAACACCATGCTAAAACGTGATATAAATGGCTTGCGTTTTATAATAGAGCGACTGGGGAATCAGCCCAATATCCGTAACGTGATGATAACAAACCCGGCAGGCAGAGTACGCTTTTCCAGCCAACCCGCACAAATAGAGACAGTACTGGATCTAACTCGATTTCAGCATAACACACCGCAATCTTTATTTATGCAGAACACACAGGGGCTGGAAATTTTAAGAAGCGTCATCCCTGTTTTCAACAAACTGGAATGCCAGGAATGTCACGGTTCAATTTCCAAATACCCTGTTAACGGCATCCTCATCGTTGATTACGATGCCAGCAATATTCGAGAAAATGCCCTGTACACCACGCTCTCATTAATGGGCGCAGGCGCATTGATTGTTATCATAAACCTTTTTGGAGGCTGGTGGTTTATACGGCGTTTTATTTTAACACCGGTGGTTACTCTAAGCGCTGCCAGCCACGCTCTTGCACAGGGCAATATGGATGCTCGCGTACATCTGCCGGGTCAGGATGAATTATCAGATCTGGGACAATCCTTTAATTCAATGGCTGAAAACATACAATCTGGAATACGTGAGTTAAAAGAAAGCCAAACTTTTTTGCAAGCAGTGGTTGATGCGATACCCGATGGCCTGCGTATCACTGATGACGAATACAACACACTGTTAGTCAACCAAACATTTCGCGACCAAACCGGTCGCTCTGACAATAATCTGATGAGAGAAAAGTGTTATCAGTCTGCCTATAATCGTAAAGAGCCCTGCCCCGCAGAGTTAATAACCTGCCCGCTACAGGAAATCAAGCAACACGGCAAACCACTCAAGCTGATTCATCACCACCAACGTTGCGACGGCAGTATACTGAATGTAGAAATTTTTGCCGCCCCCATGACCATCACCAAAGATGGAAAAAAGACCACTCTACTGGTCGAATCCATTCGTGACCTAAGCCAACAGGTCAGTTTCACCCATGAGCAGCACCTGTCTGAACTGGGCAAGTTGGCGGCAGGCGTGGCACATGAAATATACAACCCACTTAGCACCATGAAACTTGCCATCTCATCGCTGGTGCGACTGTGCAATAAAAATCGCGAGAACAGTGATTTTTCAGATTACCTGGGAATAGTGGAACAGGAAATGGATGACTGCATCCAGGTTACCAACCGTCTGTTACGCCTTAGTGCAACGCCACTGGAGCAACCTGAGCTGGTTGATATCATCCTCTCAGTAAAAGACATTCTGAGCTTGGTAAAATGGGAGGCAGAAAAAGCCAAAATTTTAATTACCGAATCATTTCCAGCACAACCCTTACGGGTGTTTGCCAGTCAAAGCGAGATACGTATGCTGATTTTAAATCTGGTACAAAACGCCTTCCATGCCATGCCCTCCGGTGGCAAACTGCACATCACCGGTGTTGAAGAAAATACCGATATGGTTTTAAAATTCAGCGACAATGGCATTGGTATACCACAAGAAAATATGGCACATATTTTCATGCCCTTTTTTAGCAGAAGAGCCAATAACAAACCAGGCACCGGTCTTGGCTTACCTATTTCGCGTGCTATAGCAGAAAGTGTTAACGGTACACTGAAAGTGGAAAGTGAAAAAAACAAAGGCAGCTGTTTCATTGTACGCATACCAAAGGCCAGCCATGAGGCATTGTTATCATGAAGACACAAATACTGATTATTGAAGACGACAAGCTGCTAAACAAAATGATTATGCAACAGCTTAAAGACCAGGGTTATCAGGTTAGCGGAGTTGGCAGTTTACAAAATGCCATGGATTATTTGAAACAACACGAACCTGATCTGATTATTTCGGACATGCGTCTGCCTGATGGGGACTGCATTAGCCGCTTATCAGTATTGATTGAATCAAGCCCGGTGATTATTTTGACTGCCTATGGCACGGTGAAAAATGCCGTTGAAGCCATTCAGATCGGTGCCACTGATTTCCTGAGCAAACCGATAAGCGCAGAAGAACTGATACTGACTGTCACCCGTGTGCTGGAAACCGCAGCACTCAAAGCCGATCATCAGTTTCATAAATACAGATTACATGCTCAATCCAGATCACAGTCCTTTATGGTAGGTCACAGTGCATCACTTAAAAAAACGCACGATTTGATAGAGGCAGTCGCCCCCAGCAACATGACTGTTTTAGTGCTGGGTGAAAGTGGCTCAGGCAAAGAGTTAGTCGCTCGCGCTATTCATCAGCACAGCCAGCGTGCCAGTCGTAATTTTGTTGCCGTCGATTGCTGTACATTGCAGGAAAACTTATTTGAATCTGAATTATTTGGTCATGAAAAAGGTGCGTTTACTGGTGCCACCCAGAAAAAAAAAGGGCTGATCGATGGTGCCGCTGGCGGCACCCTGTTCCTCGACGAGATCGGTGAAATTCCAGCTGCCATTCAGGCAAAATTATTGCGCATTCTGGAAACCGGCCAGTTCCGGCGTGTTGGCGGTACCCGTGACCTTAGCTCGGATGTTAGAATTGTCGCGGCAACCAATCGTGATTTAAATGAAATGTCGGTAACCGGTGATTTTCGTGCTGACCTGTATTACCGACTGGAAGCTTTTACCATCTATAGCCCGCCATTACGCGAAAGACGTGAAGATATTCCAGATCTGGTCAGGCATTTTATTCATAACCATGATTTTTCCATGCGTGTTCACAAAACAATTACTCAAGAAGCCATGCGAAAACTTACCGCCTACGACTGGCCAGGTAACATCCGTGAACTCAAAAACATGATTGAACGAGCCATTATCCTTTCCAGAAACAGCAAAACCATCCGTGGACAAAACCTGACCTTTGGTGCCTGCAAACAGCAATATGACTTTCAAATGGATTTACCTGCAGGTAAAGATCCAACATTGGAAACCCTTGAAGCATCCTATCTGAGAATGCTACTGGACAAGCATGCCGGACATCGCGCAACGGTGGCACAAGTAATGGGCATTAGCGAACGCCATGTATACCGGCTTATTGGCAAATACAAGCTTGCCGAAACAGAAAATGATAACCTGATGATTAGTTAAAGGCATCTAAAAACCAAATACAGCCCAGTTTTAAAAAATTTCCACCTAT
>CAZYCY010000259.1:0-4035 GCA_964646145.1 uncultured Thiotrichaceae bacterium | reverse complement strand
AATCTGACCTATTTTGAATCTCAATCTTCACCTCCAGAATAAATAGAGATGCCCTAAAGTGTCCGGTGATATTCGACCACTACACAGTTTTATGCGGTCACTCTGCTGTTTATGTGGGATTTGGGATAACCATAAAGTAAAAATGCTATAATGCCTGTTTTACTTTTCGCCTTATCGAAGAATAGTTGTAACTACTCAGCGTATTATCTCAGTAAGGATGCAGGTTGTTGATTTTTCAGGCTTCTGCAACATGGATGTTGCAGTAGAGCGTACATGGATGTATTTACAGCGTCCTGAAAAATCAATAACCTGCATCCTTTTCTCAAATTACGCTGAGTAGTTACGAATAGTTTAGCTAATACATATACACCTATACGTTAATCATGCCACGCAAGTTTTTCCAGCGGTTTCTGCCGCATCCAAAAACAATCAAAGAACACAAAATACTGCAAATTTTTGGTGACTGGTTACACGACCCTGATTTATGGCATTTAAACCGACGCTCTGTGGCTGGTGCATTTGCCGTTGGTTTGTTTCTTGTCTGGATGCCGTTTCCTTTTCAAACGATATTGGCCGCTGCTGTTGCAATATGGCTTCGCACAAACCTGCCGCTATCGGTTGTATTAGTCTGGATTAGCAACCCTGTTACCATAACGCCCATGTTTTACTTTGCCTACAAAGTAGGCACCTGGATTCTCGGAGAACCGGCAGTCGAATTCAGTTTTGAACCCAGCTTTAACTGGTTACAACATGAGCTATCTGCAATCTGGAAACCTTTTCTGGTTGGCTGTTTTACCCTGGCGACTTCTAGTAGCTTGCTCGGTTACTTTACTATAAATGGTATATGGCGATATGTTGTGCTACGACAACGCTCTACTAAAAGCCACCTAAAAAAATAATATATGGTCTGGAAACCTCACACCACCGTTGCTGCCATCATTGAGCGTGACAAGAAATTCTTAATGGTTGAAGAGCTTGTTCAGGGTAAACTGGTGACAAACCAGCCTGCAGGTCATCTCGATCCTGATGAAAGCCTGATTACGGCCGTCATTCGTGAAACACAAGAAGAAACTGCATGGCAGTTTATACCCGAAGCCATTGTCGGCATTTATTTATGGAAACATTCCGGCAATGGTGAAACCTTTCTACGCATTGCATTTTGTGGTGACTGTAAAAACCATAATACTTCGCAACCACTCGACGAAGGCATACAGGCTGCAGTATGGAAAACACGCGATGAACTATTGCATGAGTCGCAGAAACTGCGCAGCCCAATGGTAATAAATTGCATTGATGATTACCTTGCTGGCAAACGGTCTCCACTTGATCTGATAACCAACCTCGTTTGATGACGAAACAGAAAATAATTGTTGGCATGTCCGGTGGTGTCGATTCATCCGTTGCCGCATTATTACTTATTGAACAGGGTTATGAGGTAGAAGGTCTGTTCATGAAAAACTGGGAAGAAGATGATGACGAACAGCATTGTGCCGCTGCTGTTGATCTAAAAGATGCCAGTGCAATTTGTCATACACTCAATATAAAATTGCACACTATTAATTTTTCCAGTGAATATTGGGATCGGGTCTTCCAGCATTTTCTTGATGAGTACAGTGCAGGCCGCACACCAAACCCGGACATTTTATGCAATAAAGAGATTAAATTTCGCGCCTTTCTGGAATATGCGCAAACGCTTGGTGCAGTAAAAATAGCCACCGGACACTATGCCCACACCAGAACATCAAACACTCATGCATCAAACAATAAAACACAGTTATTACGTGGTCTCGACAATAACAAAGATCAAAGTTACTTTTTATACGCCTTAAATCAATACCAGTTATCACATGCACTTTTTCCTGTTGGCGAATTCGACAAAACTTTAATACGAGATTTGGCGAAAAAAAATAATTTAATCACTCATGATAAAAAAGACAGCACCGGCATCTGCTTTATCGGCGAACGACGATTTACGACTTTTCTGGAAAAATTTCTACCCACAAAGCCAGGTAAAATACTCAACATTAACGGTGAACACATCGGCACACATAATGGTTTAATGTATTACACATTGGGGCAGCGCAAAGGTCTGGGCATAGGTGGCTTGCAAGAATGTGTGGACGACCCATGGTATGTTGTCGACAAAGACATGAAAAACAACATTCTAATCGTTGCACAGGGACACAATCACCTTGCGATGTTCCACAATGCGCTTATAACTAGCCAGGTTAACTGGATAGAAGAAAGTGAACCCGATAATATTAATAATGGTAATAAACTGACCGCGAAAATTCGCTATCGTCAGAGCGATCAAGATTGCACATTAACAAAATTGGATGGCAACAGTTACCATATTAAATTTAAAGAAGCACAACGTGCTATCACACCGGGACAGTCCATTGTGTTTTACCAAAATGATGTTTGCCTTGGCGGTGGCATTATAGAAAAAATGAAAAATGAATGAACTACCCCGCCGCAAGCGGACGGGGCATCCCAAAGGAAAAGGTTCATATTTTTCAGCGCAAGCAGCAGGGAATAAAACCCCAAGGGATTTAAAATGTAAGAACACCGCTAATCGAGATCATATCAAGATCCGCTTCAATACCTAAATCGTATATTTCATATTCAGCACGCACTGCGAAAGAGCCAATTGCAAATCTTGCACCGATACCATAAACAGGATCTGTTCCAGACTCAGAACCAGTGCTAGCCTCCAGATCCCAATTAGTTATACCAGTCTTGGCAAATACCCCAAAAGGACCAAAGCTTAACCCTGCCAGACCAAATGCATTTATAGCGCTTACATCGACACTACCACTGCCTGTAATAGGGCTACCAAAATTAACATAAGAGGCTTCAACTGAAAAATCAACCAGGGGAATAAAGCCAATGTTGTAGCCAGCAAATATCTTGAAACCGGTATCGCTTCCGTCTAAACCACCCTCATCTAACGTAGCATCTCCAGTGCCAGCACCAATATAAAAACCACTATCAGCGCCTGCAATAGCGGTAACAGGCAGTGCCAGGGAAGAACTAACCAAACACACGAATAATATTTGAGATTTTTTGAAACCCATGATAATTCCTCATAATTTAAAAAATTAGTTTTTGTATATTTTTTTCTAGGAGCCTGTCCGAGAATAGAAACCATTGCATGATACAGGTGCAAAAGAAAAATAGGCTAAAATTCTGCTGATTGAAATAGAAAACACAGCGAAAGCAAGCTATTGAGAAGTTACGAAGGTTTCTTCTAATGCAGTAAAAAAGCACAATAAACACAGTGTTCTTTGGTCTGGTTTTTCCTCTGTCAGAACCATAACCAAAAACGAGCTTGTGTTAAGCAAAACCCATTATACAACATAACAAATTAAATCCAGACTTATTGAAAAGTTACGACTTATACAACTAAATTGTTGATAGGTTAATTTCGTTACCTGCCTGCTGCGTTGCCAGGCGTGATAGCATTGTATACAGTTCTTCATTGTCGCCACTGTCACATAGCCACTGCTGGCTTTTTTCATCATAATCAAAGTGAAAACCACCAGATCTGGCTGCCATCCACAACTGATTCATTGCAGCCTGTTTGCTGAATATGATTTTACTGTCATCTTCAAACTCAAGCGTTAGCACACCACCGATTTCATCGTAATCAATATCTGCTCCGCTATTATCAATTGCATGCTGAATATCTTCGATGGTTTGTTCAGCAATTTCCTGAAATTCTGATTCGTTCATTTTAAAAACCTTATAAACTAAAAAATTTTAGCGCAGAGGCCACGAAGAAAACATATCTATTTTGTTCACTACGACGTCTATACTCGGACAAACTCCTGGTGAACAATAAACCTAAAAAAATCAGTTGAATCTACTGCGGATGCCTAATGCACTGAATCTTAACGACTTTACAGGTTATATTGAACTCACCGTATGGGTGATACGCTTTCCTCCAATATAACCTGTAAAGTCGTTAATCTTCAGCACCTTAGTCACCCTCGCTACGATTCAACTGATTTTTTTAGGATAAAACAACTCTGC
>CAZYCY010000258.1:0-4039 GCA_964646145.1 uncultured Thiotrichaceae bacterium | reverse complement strand
ATTGTGCCTACGTTTACGTGCGGCTTGGTTCTTTCAAACTTTTCCTTAGACACTGCTCACCTCAATTTATATTATGTTTATTTAAGAATATCAATCATGTTTTAGAGACCGGGTCATGTGTTTTTCTGTAACCCGGCTCCGGGTATTAATCGTTGCATAAGTATTTGCAGCCTGTGCTTTTTAAACTGTCGGCAGCATGGACGCTGCCGTCAAGCCTATAGAGATATATTTACGGCGTGTTTCAAAAGCACACACTGAAAATACTTATGCAACACTTTATATCTTCAATATTCCAGACATTACATACCTGTTTTACTGGAAACGATTGCTTGAGAAATTGTTTTAGGTGCTTCGGCATATTTCTCAAATTCCATTGAGTAGGTCGCTCTTCCCTGCGTTGCTGATCGCAGTGACGTTGCATAACCGAACATCTCAGATAACGGCACTTCTGCACGTATAGTTTTACCTGCAACAGTATCTTCCATGCCGCTGACAATGCCACGCCGACGGTTCAAGTCGCCCATGACATCGCCCATATAATCTTCCGGCGTCACCACTTCCACCCTCATCATCGGCTCAAGTATGGCAGGCGCCGCTTCCAGCGCACCCTGCCTGAAGCACATTGCACCGGCTATCTTAAACGCCATCTCACTCGAATCCACATCATGATACGAACCGTCATACAAGGTTATCCTTACATCTTCTATCGGATAGCCTGCCAATACGCCACTGCGCATCTGCTCCTGCACGCCTTTATCCACAGCCGGTATGTATTCCTTTGGCACTGCACCGCCAACGATGTCATTAACAAATTCGTAACCCAAACCCGGTTTTCTTGGCTCGATTTTCAGATAAACATGACCATATTGCCCACGCCCACCAGACTGTCTTGCAAACTTTGCCTCGTGCTGCACCGTTTTTGTTATTGCTTCACGGTAGGCAACCTGCGGGTTACCAATATTGGCATTAACACTGAATTCACGCTGCATTCGATCAATAATGATCTCCAGATGTAGTTCACCCATACCGGAAATGATTGTCTGACCGGACTCTTCATCTGTATGCACTCGAAATGATGGGTCTTCATGCGCCAGCTTAGACAGGGCAACGCCCATTTTTTCCTGATCTGCTTTGGTTTTCGGTTCGACTGCCACCGAAATGACAGGTTCAGGAAAGTCCATTTTTTCCAGCATAATAACTGCTTTTGGATCACACAGCGTGTCACCCGTAGTGACATCTTTTAAGCCAATGGCAGCGGCAATATCGCCAGCCCGCACTTCTTTAATTTCTTCACGATGATTAGCATGCATCTGCACTATTCTGCCAACACGTTCTTTTTTGCCTTTGACCGGATTAAAAACCGTGTCCCCGGTTTTTAAAACTCCCGAATAAACACGGAAAAAGGTCAAATTACCAACAAATGAATCGCTTGCAATTTTAAAACCAAGCGCCGCGAAGGGCGCTTTATCATCAGCGAGACGCTCCGCCTCGGTTTCATCCTTGTCATCAAGATGCCCTTTAATTGCTGGCACATCAACCGGCGATGGCATATAGTCGATAAGCGCATCAAGCATTGCCTGCACACCTTTATTCTTGAAGGCACTGCCGCAAAATGTTGGCACGATCTCATTAGCCAATGTTCTGAGGCGTAGACCCTGCTTTATTTCTGCAACCGTCAAGCTGCCACTCTCCAGATACTTATCCATCAGCTCTTCATTTGCTTCAGCTGCCGCTTCCACCATGATTTCGCGTTTTTCTGCACACAGATCAATCAGCTCTGGCGGAATATCGCCTTCGATGAAGACCGAGCCCATGTTTTCTTCCTGCCAGCGAATCGCCTTCATATTAACCAGGTCTACAACACCTTCAAAGGATTCTTCAGCACCAATTGGCAGTTGCATTACAACCGGAGCAGCACCTAATCGCTGTTTAATCTGCTCCACAACACGCAAAAAATCTGCACCTGTACGATCCATCTTGTTGACGAATGCAATACGTGGCACACGATACTTATTTGCTTGCCGCCATACCGTTTCTGACTGCGGCTCAACACCGCCAACTGCACAAAAAACTGCACAGGCTCCATCCAGGACACGCAATGAACGCTCGACCTCAATGGTAAAATCAACATGACCCGGTGTGTCGATTATGTTAATGCGGTGCTCATCGTACTGACCGACCATGCCTTTCCAGAAGCAAGTGGTTGCCGCCGAGGTAATGGTTATGCCACGCTCCTGCTCCTGCTCCATCCAGTCCATGGTTGCTGCACCATCATGCACTTCACCAATTTTATGCGATGTTCCTGTATAAAACAGAATACGCTCGGTTGTCGTCGTCTTGCCCGCATCAATATGCGCCATGATACCAATATTACGATAGCGCTTGATTGGCGTCTTGCGAGCCATGACTTTAGTCCTGCTTAACCTGTATTCAAACTACCAGCGGAAATGCGCAAAGGCTTTATTTGCCTCAGCCATACGGTGTGTATCTTCCCGTTTCTTAACTGCATTACCCCGATTTTCAGCCGCATCCATCAACTCACCGGCAAACTTCAACTGCATGGATTTCTCACCACGTTTACGTGCCGCATCAATTAACCAGCGCATAGCTAGCGTGGTGCGGCGACTAGCTCGCACCTCAACCGGCACCTGATAAGTAGCACCACCAACACGACGAGACTTAACCTCAACCATCGGGCTGACGTTTTCTAGCGCCTTATCAAGAACCTCCATTGGCTCTCCCGCAACTTTATCGTCAATACGCTCCAGCGCGTTATACATAATTGCTTCAGCAACAGATTTTTTGCCGTTTTTCATAATCATATTGACAAATTTTGTAATTTGAGTACTGCCGAACTTTGGATCAGGCAGCACATCTCTTTTCGGGACTTCTCTTCTTCTAGGCATGGCTTTCTCTGCGTATAACTTTTGCTGTGGTTTGCTTAAATTAACTTGTAATGATTTAACATCATAGCGTAACTCTTCACCTTAATCTTACCCCTGAATTCCGTCAGTTCAAGACAGAAAATGTGAGTTTCAGGACATGATGAATAGCTACATTAACTCTTGGGCCGTTTAGTACCGTACTTAGATCGACCCTGACGACGTGATTCAACACCCTGGGTATCCAGACTACCGCGCACTACATGGTATCGCACACCCGGCAAATCCTTTACACGACCGCCACGTATAAGTACCACGCTGTGCTCCTGTAAATTGTGACCCTCACCACCAATATAACTGGTTACTTCAAAAGCGTTAGTTAAACGCACACGAGCAACTTTACGCATTGCTGAATTTGGCTTTTTAGGTGTTGTTGTATATACTCGAGTACACACACCTCGTCTTTGTGGACAGGCTTCTAACGCAGGAACATTGCTTTTTACAACTTTACTGCGGCGCGGCTTACGCACTAGCTGGTTAATTGTTGTCATCTATAACTCCAAAATCCGCCAAAATTTAACTATAAAAAAACTAAACATAAGCAATTATCAGCGGTGCCCGTTGGCATTTACTACGGACTAATACTACAGGCTAAAATAAATAACAGGCCCGAATATTATCGAAGGCCTGCCAAAAGAGGCGCAATTCTATGCTCACCGCTAGTAACTGTCAAGCCACTAACAACTAGAAAAACACCATTTACGCTTTGCGATTAAAATCCATACGCCAAGCTGTCATGACCATTGACTAATTAGTGCTTGAACGGAAAGTAGCTCGTAGCGAGGCTGATCCAAGTGCGTAAGATTGGTATCACAAGATATAGGAGTTTAGTTGTAACTTCTCAATAAGTCGGGGCAGCCCATCGTTTTGAGACTGTCGGTAGCATGGATGCTACCGTCAAGCCTACAAGGACGTATTTACGGCGTGTCTCAAAATGATGGACTGCCCCGACTTATTGAGAAGTTACCGTTAATTGACTTAGCGTTCCGCGATTTTAGTGCAGTGACACAGCCTGGGGCTGCGTTTGCGGTTTAGCGCTCGGGGCGCGGTAGCCGCGAAAGAGCCAGATGTGGCTTCTTTCCCCTCTTTTGAAGGTG
>CAZYCY010000257.1:0-4043 GCA_964646145.1 uncultured Thiotrichaceae bacterium | reverse complement strand
ATAGGCAAAAACCCTGCCACCGCATAACTTGTAAAATTCAGGGCGACAGGCAATCTAAACATTTATCGCGGAACAAGCTAGCATTAATGCCCTCTAAGCACTATCATTTACCTATTTAATCGGTTTGTTCTTAACTAATCTTCAAAGTACAGATCTTTATGCGTTTCAATAATAGTTTTATCGGAGTAATTTATGAGCAAGCAATACAAGACCTTTCTGGTTCTGGTCTTTGGCATATTTGTTGGTGTATCAGTATCAATAACCAGCAGTGTACTGGCAGAAAAAGAAACCGGGGCTTCCACTAGCATCCCCCTAAACGAGCTACGTAACTTTTCAGATATTTTTGCTCGCATCAAAACCGACTATGTAGAATATGTTGATGACAAAACTTTGCTAGAAAACGCTATTCGCGGCATGCTAACCGGGCTTGACCCACACTCCACCTATCTTGACCCTGACGAATACAAAGAATTAAAAATTGGCACTACTGGTAAATTTGGCGGTCTAGGCATTCAGGTCTCCATGGAGAACGGCTTTGTTAAAGTTATTTCCCCGATTGATGACACCCCTGCATATCGTGCCGGGCTGGAAGCAGGTGATCTGATTATACGGCTTAATGACAAGTCAGTTAAAGGCATGACATTAAACGATGCGGTCAAAATCATGCGCGGCGAACCCGGCTCCGATATCAAATTAATCGTGATACGTGAAGGCGCAGACAAGCCCCTGCCTTTCACCATTACCCGTGATATTATCGCAGTTCAAAGCGTAAGAAGCCGCATGCTTGAGCCTGGCTTTGGCTACATACGCATCAGCAACTTCCAGTCAAAAACAGGACGTGACCTGATAAATGAAATCAACCAACTTAAAAAAGACAGCGAAGTCGGCTTAAAAGGGCTGGTTCTCGACTTACGCAATAACCCTGGTGGTGTTTTAAGCGCAGCCGCCGATGTCTCTGATGCATTTATTGATGACGGCAAACTGGTTTCCACAAAAGGTCGTGTTGATAATTCTGATTTTCAATTTCACGCCAAGCCTGGCGACATTATGAATGGCTTACCAATGGTGGTGTTAATTAATGGCGGCTCCGCTTCTGCTTCTGAAATCGTTGCTGGTGCATTACAGGATCACAGACGTGCTGTTATCATGGGCAGTCAATCATTCGGCAAAGGCTCGGTGCAAACCATTCAGGAATTACGCAGTGGCGGAGCAGTTAAAATGACCACAGCACGTTATTACACGCCAACAGGTCGCTCCATACAGGGCGAAGGCATTACCCCTGATATCATTCTCGGTCAATATGAAATTAAAAAAACTGAAGATGATGCCATATCCCGCATTAAAGAAGCAGATTTGAATCACACCCTCAGAAATCTAACTGAATCGCAGGAGGCCATCAAAAAAGCAGCGGAAGAAGGTAAAGAAGAGGAAACGCTACGTTTAAGCCCTGCTGAAGATTTTCAGTTGTATGAAGCCTTTTTATTATTAAAAGGCATGAGTATTTTGAGCCAAAAATGAAGCAACTACTCAGATTACCTCCATTTGTAGAGTACGCTTTTTAAATCGATTGATGAACAAAACTGCAACTCATACAGGGACGTTTACTCACCCCGTAACTATAATATCCGGGAGCTGATTTGTGTTATTAACCTTGCGCTCACCTGCACTTTTTTTTATTCTTTTTGCTTTAACAAGCGCAGCCGCTAATGCAGAAAAATTTGCCAGCATAATCATTGACGATATCGGCTATAACTTAAAAAATGGGCAGGCAATCATTAACCTGCCCTTTGCACTAACCATAGCCATTCTTCCGAGAACAAACCACGCAAAAGCATTAGCCAGTCTGGCGACAAAAAACCATAAAGAAGTCATGTTGCACCTGCCCATGCAAGCAATAGCACACCACAAACGCTCCCCGGGTACTCTTGATTTACACATGACACAAAGCGAATTTAATAAACAGCTACGGTTAAATTTAAATTCTGTACCATATGTGCGAGGCGTCAACAATCACATGGGAAGCCTGCTAACCAGGCATCCCGGTCACATGAGCTGGTTAATGCAAGCGCTTTCTCAGCACGGCAATTTATATTTTATCGACAGCAGAACCAGTAACAAAACAGTCGCTGAAAAAATTGCAACTGAATACAACATACCTAACCTGAAACGCGATATTTTCCTTGACCCTGACAACAAAGAAAACACTCTGCGCCAGCAGTTCGACAGGTTTATAAAAAAAGTAAACCAGCAAGGCTACGCCCTGGCCATTGCACACCCGTACCCGAATACAATAAAATTTTTACGCAATAACCTGGCAGAGTTAAATCGGCATGGCATCACATTACTGCCAGTTTCAGAATTAATTAACTACGCAAATCAGAGAAATAGAAAACAGGAGAACAATCATGTCGCATGTACTGATACCCCTTGCCCAGGGCTGTGAAGAACTCGAAGCAATAACCCTGACCGATTTACTGGCACGAGCAGGCATAACCGTAACCACCTGCGGTCTTGACCAGCAGCCGGTAATCGCCTCCCGTGGCATCACCATTATCCCGGATACCAGTATCGATAAAGTCTTAAATGAATCCTTCGACCTTATTGTCCTTCCTGGTGGTCTACCCGGTGCAGACCACCTGCGCGACAATGCACAACTACAAGCTTTGATAAAAAAACAGGCTGCAGATAATAAATATGTTGCTGCTATTTGCGCCGCACCTAAAGCACTGGCTCAGGCTGGGCTATTAGAAGGAAAAAAAGCAACCGCGTATCCCGGCGTATTAGACGCGCTTGATAATTGCAACGTCAGCATCTCTAAAAATGCCGTTGAAATTGACGGCAATATTATCACTTCCCGCAGTCCTGGCACCGCCATGGATTTTGCTTTATCTTTAATTGAACTGCTAGAGGGCGTCGATAAACGTGAGGAAGTAAACAAACAGCTGGTTCGCTAAAAACGCATCCGCAAATTCGGTAATTGATTGAACAACAAACCCTTGTAAAATTTAATGTTTATTACCTTGCTACTTTTCGTTATAATACCTGATTAAATTACTAGGTTATTATGTAGCTACTCAGCAAGTAGTCAAAATTGAGGGGAACTGCTCAGGCTGTCCCTGATATCGCCAGATCAAGGCAAATAATATGAATTTACAGGTGCCACTATGCATGCTGCGGATCCATATTTTAAAGCAGATCTGGCGTTTTTCAGGGACTTGCTGAGTCGTTACGTTATTTATTTACATTAAAAGACAGGTGAAACCAATGCAAGCAGAAGTTAACGGTCAGACTATTCAACTCAGCGAAGCGGGCTGGTTAGAAAATCTTGACGAATGGAGCGAGGAACTCGCTGTAGAAATCGCTAAAAGTGAGAAAATTGTCGATGGACTGACGGATGAACACTGGGACATCATCAATGAGGCACGCGACTATTTCCATGACAACGGCAGTGTCTGCGAGCCACGTTCATTCTCAAAAATAATGAAGAAAAAATACGGCAAAGATCGCAGTGATCAAAAATATATCTATTCTTTATTCCCCACTGGTCTGATTAAATGCGCCAATAAAATAGCTGGATTGCCACGACCTAAGGGCTGTAGTTAGCTGTCCGGGAGCTAGCGCAAGCAAAAAATGCGCTTGTGTCATGGATGGACAAACACGTTAAAAGCTCTGGCTCGCAAGTAGAACAGAGCAGCAATTGATTTGCTAGTCAGAGCAAGCTTTGCTGCTCTCGGCATTTTGATTGACACTGCCTGCCCTGTGCCCCACGCAGGCAGGCAACATGCCTTACACAAACCCACCTGAAATATACAAAAAGTATCTTTTACTTTTTTGTAACTACTCAGCGTATTATCCTAAAAAAATCAGTTGGATCGTAGCGAGGGTGACTAAGGTGCTGAAGATTAACGACTTTACAGGTTATATTGGAGGAAAGCGTATCACCCATACGGTGAGTTCAATATATTCTGGAAAGTCGTTAAGATTCAGTGCATTAGGCATCCGCAGTAGATTCAACTGATTTTTTTAGGATTATCCAGGTAAGG
>CAZYCY010000256.1:0-4058 GCA_964646145.1 uncultured Thiotrichaceae bacterium | reverse complement strand
ATAAACTGCCCCGACTTATTGAGAAGCTACCACTGAGCCTAATCAGATTCTTAGTATTGGTCGTTAAGGTACCTAATTAAATCAGTCATTGTGACTATGCCGACAATCTCTTTTTGTTTGTTTACAACGGGGAGGGAATGAAAATCACCCTTGGCTAGTATTTTAGATGCTTGTCTTACGGTGTCAGTGTCGTTGAGCAATGTAAGTTCGGTGTTCATGATCTCTTTAATAGTGAACTGCTGGTCAACAATAGCATCAATTGTACGTTCATCAGCACCGCTAATCATAATATTAAGTTTCATTAAATCGGTAGAGCTAATCATTCCAATCAATGTTTTTCCTTCAACCACCGGCACATGGTGAATATTGGATTGACATATAATGTGACGCACATCGCTAATCTTTTGCCCCTGATGCACGGCGACTATTTCAGTAGACATAATTTTTGATACTGGTTCATTCTTTTTCATGAAAATTAATTACCCTTAAAATAGATTTTTATTGAATAAGTAATACTAGCAGGATATACATGATCTTAATTGTTTCCTACATTATATTATCGTGGTATTAATGGATATCATTGGTTCATCTTGAAGTAATTTCGTGCTTTTTATACATAACACTACACTATTAGAAATCGCTAACCAGCAATCAATAGCTGCCTGTGTCGTAGCTCATAGCTTAAATTAACAATCACGCATGCAAGCCAAGAAAGCTAGTACAATGGGCAGCATCCTCCCCTGCAGGGATATTAACCGTTGCATAAGTATTTGCAATGTGTGCTTTTTAAACTGTCGGTAGCATGGATGCTGTCGTCAAGCCCCGCTTTGGTAAACATGGGATATATTTACGGTGTGTTTCTAAAGCACACATTGCAAATACTTATGCAACGCTTTATACGTGATCGTTAACCCAACTAATCGCTTCCTTGCCGCCACTAAATCTCACTCGCATAAATCCAATTAGTTGCTACAATGCGCACATTCTACTGAGTAAACGTATATGTATTTATCTAAATTTCAATTAAGCACCATAAAAGAAACCCCGTCTGACGCCGAGATTATCAGCCATCAGTTAATGCTGCGTGCCGGGCTGATCGGCAAACTTGCTTCTGGACTTTATAGCTGGCTACCGCTAGGTTTGCGAGTGATGCGTAAAGTTGAAAAAATCATTCGCGAAGAAATGGACAACAGCGGCGCACTGGAACTGCTTATGCCCGCAGTACAGCCCAGTGAATTATGGCAGGAATCCGGTCGCTGGGAGCAATATGGTCCTGAGCTGTTACGCTTAAAAGACCGCCATGGTCGCGAGTTTTGTTTTGGCCCGACACATGAAGAAATTATTACCGATATAGCACGTAAGCAACTCGCCAGCTACAAACAGTTGCCGGTCACCTATTATCAGATTCAAACCAAGTTTCGTGATGAAATTCGCCCGCGTTTTGGCGTCATGCGTGCACGTGAATTTATTATGAAGGATGCCTATTCATTTCACACCAGTCAGGACAGTCTGCAGGCAAGCTATGATGTAATGCACCAGACTTACAGCAACATCTTTACCCGTCTGGGCCTGAAATTTCGTGCAGTTTTGGCCGACAGCGGCACTATAGGCGGCAATAGCTCACACGAATTTCACGTGCTCGCCGATTCCGGTGAGGATGCCATCGCTTTTTCCAGTGGTAGCGATTATGCTGCTAATGTGGAAAAAGCCGAAACCCTGCCACCGACCACACAACGAGCACCAGCAACAGCTGATATGACCAGTGTAGACACACCCAACCAGCATAGCATTGAAGATCTCAGCCAGTTTCTTTCAATACCACCTGAGCAATGCCTTAAAACCTTACTCGTTACCGGCAGTGAAGACGATACCATTATTGCCCTGGTTTTACGTGGCGACCACGAACTAAATGAAATCAAAGCGGCACACCTTAGCAGCATTGCTGACCCGCTGTGCTTTGCCAGTGACGAACAGATTAAACAGGTTGCCGGTTGTTCAGCAGGCTCATTAGGTCCGGTTAATTTAAAAATAAAAGTCATTGCCGATTACGCTGCGTTGCACAGTGCTGATTTTGTCTGCGGAGCTAATGAAGATGGTAAACACTTAACCGGGGTAAACTGGCAACGTGACTGCGCCCTGCCCGAAGCCGCTGATTTAAGAAATATTGTAGAAGGTGATGCCAGCCCTGATGGTAAAGGGACTTTATCTATTGTGCGTGGCATCGAAGTCGGTCATATCTTCCAGCTCGGTAGAAAATACGCCGAAGCAATGAACGCCACCGTGCTGGATGAAAATGGCAAAGCCACCATCATGACCATGGGCTGTTACGGCATCGGTGTCACGCGCATTGTTGCTGCTGCCATCGAACAAAATCATGATGATAACGGCATAATCTGGTCAGCCAACCTTGCCCCGTTTGATGTCGCTATTGCACCAGTTAACATGCAAAAATCTGAACAGGTAAGCCGCACAGCAATCAAACTGCATGATGAACTTAACGCGAAGGGGCTGGATGTTCTGCTGTATGATGAAAAAGCCCGTTTAGGTGGTATGCTGGCAGATCTGGATTTAATCGGCATACCACACCGTATCGTCATTGGTGATCGCGGACTGAAAGATAATAAAGTGGAATACAAAAAACGTGATGCAAAAGACAGCCAGGATATAGCCATTGATGACATTGTTGGTTTTTTGACTAAAGGGCACCTCTAAAGACAAAATTATCCGCAAATAAACGCAGCAGTGGTACAAGGATGCGCCGTTTACCAACCTAAGGATGGAAAAACATGCCTTTTGTGCATACATTTAAACCATGAATAAACTCTTAACCAGCACACTTTTTTTATTTATTTTCAGCACACTTGCTATTACGCCTGCGTATACAGACAGCCAACCTGTCGATCCGAAACTCCGTCAGCTACTCACCGAAGCCGTCAATGCATCGACAAGCTTTGAGGATCGCTTTCATGCAGAAGCCTGGTTAATGGACATGTCGAATCGCCTAAAGCGATTTGTAAAAGACAAGGAAACACGTTTAACCCTGCTCAGGCTAATTCATCTCGAAGCATCACGCGCAAATCTACAGCCTGAACTGGTGTTGGCTGTCATCGAAGTAGAGAGCCATTTTGACCGTTACGCCATTTCAAGAGTTGGCGCACAAGGTTTAATGCAGGTAATGCCTTTCTGGTTAGATGAAATAGGACTCCCCGGTGACAACCTGATGGACGTAAAAACCAATCTACGCATGGGGTGCACCATTCTAAGATACTATATGGATATGGAAAACAATGACCTGCACAAAGCACTGGCAAGGTATAACGGTAGCCGTGGCTCCAGGGTTTATAGCAACAAAGTGCTAGAAGCCTTACATAATCATTGGTATCAATGATGACACCAAACTGGCGCAGTGTTTTACCTGACCTCAAGTCGTCAGCTGACAAAATAACCTGTCAGTTACTAGATTCATCAACAGTAATTTCATTAAAAGCCAACACCACAGTATTCCATCAGGGTGATGCCTGTAACAACTACCTGATTATCTTAACAGGCAAGATAAAGATTTATACCCGTGCTGAAAATGGCAGGGAAATTTTACTATATCGCTTGTTCCAGGGTGATTCCTGTGTAATAACCACCTCCTGTTTGTTTGGCAATAAAAACTACCCCGCTGCGGCTCTGGCAGAAACGGAGGTAAGCGCATTGGCCATACCCGCCAGCCAATTTAACGCCGTACTTAAAATTTCTGAGACGTTTCGAGAAATGGTTTTTTCAGCATTTTCATCGCATTTGACTGATTTGATAACACTGGTCGAGGAAGTCGCTTTTGGAAAAATTGATGCCCGTCTGGCGAAACACCTACTCAAGCAATGCGATAAGAACAAACTGCTAACATCGACACATCAGATTATTGCTACTGAACTGGGGACTGCACGCGAAGTCATTAGCCGACAATTAAAGGACATGGAATCTAAAGGTCACATCAACATCAATCGTGGCAATATTAAAATAAATGATGTTTCAGCCTTACAGGATATTAGTAGCGGTTAATTGCAACTAAG
>CAZYCY010000255.1:1584-4058 GCA_964646145.1 uncultured Thiotrichaceae bacterium | reverse complement strand
CGTTATCCTGCTTATTGGCATCACCGGTGCAATCGGCTTTTCAATGTCCGATAAAGCATCACCGCCAGTCCAGCGGGAAATTTATGCACCGTTAGTGAGAACGATTCACTCCACCGCCTCTAAACGGTCTATTGTACTGCAGGGTTATGGTACCCTGCGTGCGCATACCCGCATTGATATTGCGTTACAGGTCAGCGGTCGGGTCACCTATGTTCACCCGGATTTTCGCGCCGGGGGCAGTATTAAATCTGGCGAGATACTGGTTAAAATTGAACAGAAAGACTATCGGTTGGATGTTATTAAAAATGAAGCCGAGGTCACTTCGGCTAACACCACCCTGGCGCTGGTAAAAGCAGAAGCTCTGGTGGCTCAGAAAGAATGGCAGGCGCTCAACCCTGGTACCGATATCCCAGCTCTGGTCAGCCTCAAACCACAAACTGCCCAGGCCGAAGCTAAGGTAAAAGCCGCCGAAGCCCGGTTGGCAACCGCCCATCTCAGGCTGCAACGGACCCAACTACGAATGCCGTATGATGGCCGCATTGTTGCAGCAAATATAGGCTTGAGCGCCATCATTGTCGCTAATCAGGTTATTGGCGAATTATACAAAAGCGATCATTTCGAAATCCCGATACCGTTATCATTGGCAGAACTGACCTGGATTAAACCATTTGGCACCGCCGACATCGAATTTAACATAGGCAAGCGCACTTATACTCTGACAGGCAGGGTCAGCCGCATTGAAAGTGAACTGGACGAACGTACCCGTCAGGCTCAGCTCATCATCACACTGTTGCCAAAAAATATAACCGATGAAGTGAAAGCGCATCTCGTCCCTGGTTTATTTGTCTCAGCTTCAGTCAATAGCCAACCCATTGACCGGCTGCACCTATTGCCTAAAAAAGCACTGCGTGAAGGCAATACCTTGTGGGCAGTGGTTGACGAAAAGATACAGGTGGTTAAGCCCACCATCATTCACCAGAGTGGCAGCAAT
Organism: uncultured Thiotrichaceae bacterium; assembly: GCA_964646145.1. Classification (GTDB taxonomy): domain Bacteria; phylum Pseudomonadota; class Gammaproteobacteria; order SZUA-229; family SZUA-229. The sequence goes on along the minus strand of CAZYCY010000255.1, from coordinate 3,067 downwards.
ATTCTGCTGGCCGATATTCCAGAAAATATAGAAATTATTACCTCGCACCTGGATATAGCCACTGAAGGTATGCAGGTGCGCCCAATGAAGTCGCCAGCGGGATCAATGTAATGCAGCAGTTATCGCAAGACAACTCAGATAATAGCAATCTGCTTACCTGGTTTGCCAACAATTCAGTCGCCGCAAATTTGCTAATGCTCTGTTTGGTGATAGGTGGGCTTTTTATTGCCCGCAATACCACCATCGAAACCTTTCCCGAAATTGACCCCCGTGAAATTTCTATTACCGTGGTTTATCCGGGCGCAACGCCTGAAAATATTGCAGTGAGCATTAATCTACGACTGGAAGAAGCCATTACCGGCATAGAGGGCATTCGCAAAATAACCTCTTTTGCACGAGAAGGTATCGGTACGGTTAACGCCGAGCTGGAAGATCATATCGATAAGGATGAAACCTTCGATAAAATTCAAAGTGCGGTAAATCGTATTGCGGGTTTTCTACCGCAAGATGCTGATGATGTCAATATCAGCATTGTCACCGAGGCCCAAAATGTCATTGTGGTGGCATTTTACGGCGATGTTTCTGAAAGAAATCTGCGTGAATTCGCCTATGATGTCAGGGATGAACTGGTCAGCCTTGAAGGCATTTCCATTGCCCACGTTCTGGGGGTACGTGATTATGAAATCGCCATCGAAATTAATGCTGCCTCGTTGCGCAAATACGGGCTCAGTTTTACTGAAATCGCCGATGCGGTGCGCGCTTTCTCGGTTAATATCTCAGCTGGAAAAATACAGACTGAGCACGGCGAAATACTTTTGCGCATCAACCAGCAAGCTTATAACCGGGCCGACTTCGATAACATTATATTGCGCACTCACCCTAACGGCAGCCAGATCAGGTTGGCCGATGTCGCCACGGTGAATGATGGTTTTAAGGATATTGATAGCCACAGTTTATTTAACGGCAAACCGGCAGCCTATATCGCGGTAGAACGAACCGGTAATCAGCAGGTACTGGCGATTGAGCAGACAGTCAAAAACCATATCGCACAACTCGCCCTGCCTCACGGCATTAAAGTCACCACCTGGTTTAACAGCGCAGACGACTTACGCAGCCGCATTGAGCTATTGGTTAGTAACGGGCTTTTGGGTCTGGTACTGGTGTTTGCCGTGCTGGTTTTATTTTTGAATTTGAAGCTTGCATTCTGGATTACTGCTGGTATCCCCATTGCGTTCCTCGGTGCCTTTTTTATCATCAAGCTGGGTGGTGGCACGGTCAATATGATTTCCTTGTTTGCCTTCATTGTCGTGCTGGGGCTGGTGGTAGATGATGCCATCATTGTGGGTGAAAGTATTTTTACCAAACGGGAGCAAGGCCTTGCTCCCATGCAGGCGGCGATTGCAGGTTTAATGGACGTTGTCTCGCCGATTACCATCGGAATATTGACCACGGTTATGGCTTTCCTGCCGCTGTTGTTTACCAC
>CAZYCY010000255.1:0-1484 GCA_964646145.1 uncultured Thiotrichaceae bacterium | reverse complement strand
ACCCCAGCTCTGGTCGTTGCATTAAAAATGCCTTATGTTGCGCCAGCCATTGCTGCGTCGTTATTTCTACTGGTGTTAGGCGCTATCAATGGTGGGCAAATTAAAACCGTGTTTTTCCCCGTCATCAGCGGCAACGAAATCGTGGCCTCTGTTTACTTACCTAACGGCAGCCCTGCAAGCGATACGGAAGCGGTGGTACAACACTTATTGTATACCGCAGAAGCCGCCCGAGTAGAATATGACAAACTGGTCACGCATTCGGGTTCATCGGTGATTCGTAATATTTCTGCCAATATCGGCAGCATGCCTTTTGGCGAGGACGAACTCGCCGCCACCGCCAGCCTTAGTGGTCGTTCCCACTTGGGCGAGGTGGTTATTGAACTGATTCCCAGCGAACAGCGGAGCTTCACTGCCACTGAATTCGAATCTCGTTGGCGGGAAATGACCGACGTACCGCTTGGCGTAGAGATCTTTTTTTCCAATAATTTACTCAACACCGGTTCTGATATTTCTGTCGCACTGTCCCACGATAACGATGCCTCACTGTTACTGGCGGTCGAACAACTAAAATTGATTCTCGCCCAATATGATGGCGTTGTCGACATCCAGGACACATACGCAGCAGGCATACACGAGCTACAACTGGGGTTAACCGATGCCGGCCTGGCTGCCGGTTTGACACTGAATGAATTGGCTCGACAGGTACGCCAAGCCTACCATGGCGTAGAAGCCCAGCGGGTACAACGCGGGCGTGATGATATTCGGGTATTGGTGCGTTACTCTGACAAGGAACGCCACGACCTGAACAGTATTTACAATATGAGAATACGCCTTGGCAATGGCGAAGAACTGCCCTTTGTTACCGTGGCTACCGTGAGCAAAACACAATCCTACGCTTTTATTATGCGCAGCAACAGAAAGCGCCTCATTGAGGTTGACGCTGAAATCGTAGAAGGTCTGGCCAACGCTGATGAAATCAATGCCCAGCTGGCGAATGAAATCCTCCCCTCGCTGAGCAAAGAGTTCCCCGGGCTGCGTTTTGCTTTTGAAGGCACACAAAAAGAAAACCAGGAGACGGTCAACAGTTTGTTGAAAGCGATGGTTATCTCACTGCTGTCAATCTTTGCCCTGCTGGCGGTTAAACTACGCAGTTATACCCAGCCTATCATTATCATGTCAGTCATTCCGGTAGGCATCGTCGGTGCCGTGGTCGGCCATATCCTGCTGGGGTTTCCCATTAGCTTCCTGTCTTTCTTCGGTATCATCGCGCTATCGGGTGTTGTCATCAATGATTCGTTGATCCTGATGGACATGATAAATCGACTTCATGCAAAAGGCATGACAATCAACGATGCCATCATCAATGGTGCCAAACGCCGCTTCCGCCCGATTTTCTTTACCTCGCTCACCACCTGCGTAGGACTGGCACCCATCATCGCCGAGCAAAGCGTCCAGGCTCAGTTCCTGATTCCGATGGCTATCAG
>CAZYCY010000254.1:0-4078 GCA_964646145.1 uncultured Thiotrichaceae bacterium | reverse complement strand
CCTAAATACCACCTCTAATTTTTCTACTAAAAGCTAAAAAGGCTAACATACAAAAATGATTAAAAGCCCTTTCACTGATGACTCTATTTTATTGACCGCAGAACACATCAGCTTTGTTGCAGGCAAAAAAACCATCCTTAGCCAAGTGAGTTTACAGATACGCAACAGAGAAATTATTACCTTAATCGGTCCTAATGGTGCGGGTAAAACCAGCCTGATACGCATCCTTCTTGGGCTTTGTGATGCCAGTTCTGGAAAAATAACAAACAGGAAAAATCTACGCATGGGCTATGTACCACAACGTATAGTTGTGCCTGAAGTGATGCCATTACGGGTAGTTGATTTTTTAAATGTTAGCAACCTGTACGCACTGGATCAGTGCCAACAAAAACTCGATGAAGTCAATTGCAGCTACTTATTGCAATCGCCCATGCAGAACATCTCAGGCGGTGAAATGCAACGGGTTTTGCTGGCTCGCGCCTTACTCAAGCAACCGCAACTTTTAGTGCTGGATGAGCCCGCTTCCGGCATGGATATTATTGGACAGCAGGCACTGTATAAAACCATTCGTGAAATCCGCGATAAACATGATTGTGGCATCTTGATGGTGTCACATGATTTGCACCTGGTGATGGCGCAAACCGACCGGGTTATTTGTTTGAATACGCATGTTTGCTGCACCGGTCATCCTGACGATGTCAGCGAACATCCAGAATACATCAAACTGTTTGGTGATGCCATTGATGGTTTGGCGCTGTATTCACACCATCATGACCATGAACACGATTTGCACGGTAATATTGTTGCATCGGAGCATTGCCATAGCTGTGAGTTTAACCAGGACGGTAAATAAATGGATGCTTTTATTTTATACGCGCTTGCCGCTGGCATTGCGCTCGCCTTGGTTGTTGGTCCACTGGGCAGTGTGGTGGTGTGGCGGCGTATGGCTTATTTTGGTGACACACTTGCCCATGCCGCCCTGCTGGGCGTGGCACTGGCAATTGCTGCTGAGCAATTGCCAGTGGTCGGAGTCGGTTTAATCGGTGTATTGATCGCGGCGCTATTATTCTGGCTGGAAAAACAACGTGACTTGTCCACCGATACTTTATTAGGGATTCTCTCGCATAGCGCCCTGGCCTTAGGCTTGATCGCGTTGTCAATCATTCAGGCGCAAGGTTTTAACATTAACTTAATGTCTTTTCTGTTTGGTGACTTGCTTGCCGTCGGTCCATCAGACCTTATGCTTATGTACGGCAGTGTAGTAATTATATTATTGGTATTCAGTCAGATATTGTCGCCGCTAATTTCAATGTCGGTCAACGAAGAACTGGCTCGCATTGACGGCATTGCGGTTGAAAAAATACGCTTTATTTTTATGGTTTTACTTGCCCTGGTGATTGCAGTTGCATTAAAAGTTGTCGGCATACTTTTAATTACTGCTTTGTTGATTATTCCAGCGGCAACTGCACGGCTATACTCAAAATCACCGAAACAAATGGTGCTGGTCTCCGTCCTGATGGCGATTGCAGCCGTTATTTTAGGGCTACTTGCCTCGCTAGGCTGGGACTTCCCAACGGGACCTGCTATTGTGGTTTCTGCCTCGTTTTTGTTCTTTGTTTCGCGCATCCTTATTCGTTAACAGGAAATGCTTTTGCCGCGAAAAATGCAAAATGCGCTACGTCTTTACGCCTTGCTCTTCGCAAAAACCTACGAACTCTAAACGGGTATTCTTGAGTACGAAGAGTATAATTGTTACGAGTCAGGAAAATGAGTCCAGAATTATGAGCCAAAAATATGAGCCAAAAATATGAGCATTAGTAAAAACGTGCAAATAATCAACAAATTAGGAATGCACGCACGTGCCGCTGCACAATTCGTACAACTAGCCTCTAACTTCAGCTCCCATATTGAAATTGAAAAAGATAATCGAAGGGTGAATGGAAAAAGTATAATGGGTGTAATGATGCTTGCAGCAAGCCAGGGCAGCAATGTCACACTGTATGCAAACGGTGAAGATGAAGAAAAAAGTATTAATGAGCTTGAGGTATTAATTAGCAACCGCTTTAATGAAAACGATTGACAAGACAATGAAAAGTGAAAAATGAAAAATAGAAAAGCACTAAAACTATCGCAAGCACAACTCAGCGTTTTATTTGGGTTTTCATTTTTCATTGTCTTTTCATGAGTATCTACATAAGTGGTATTGGCGTATCAAGAGGCATCGCAATTGGCGAAGCTTATGTTCTTGTGCGCGAACAACTTAGTGCTTCGCAAATAACTCTGCCCAGCTCTGAAATTAATTCAGAAATAAAACGTTTTAAAGTAGCATTGGCACTGGCCAATAAACAACTGCATGATATAAAAAACAAAATTGCCAAAGATACCGCCGCCGACATTCTTGTTTTTATTGACACTCATTTGTTGATGCTGGAAGACCCCGCCTTTGATGAAGGCACTATCAACAATATAAAAGAATATTCCTGCAATGCAGAGTGGGCACTGCAAATGCAAGGTGAGCGCCTGGTGCAAGTATTTGATGATATGGACGATTCCTATTTGCGCACCCGAAAAGATGATGTGCTCCACGTCGTTAAACGTATACAATCAGCACTTGCCCGTCATGAAGAAAATAACGACAATATTTCATACAAAGGAAAAATTATTGTTGCAGACGATTTGACACCGGCTGACACAATCATGATGCAACACCAGAAGATTGCCGGTTTTATTACCGAGTTTGGTGGGCCTTTATCTCACACTGCCATCCTTGCCAAAAACCTTGCCATCCCTGCCATTGTTGGTTTGCATCACGCACGTCATTTAATTCACCGTGGCGAAACACTCATTATCGACGGCTTTACCGGTGTAGCCATCAACAATCCCGATAAAAAGTCACTAAAATTTTACCGTACCATAAAACGTAGTGAAACCATAAAGCGAAATCTATTAAAAAAATTAACAGGAAAACCTGCGATAACACTTGATAACAAACAAATCACACTGCACGGAAACATAGACCGTCCAGCAGATATAAAAGTAATAAAAAAATATGACGATACTGGTGTTGGGTTATATCGAACTGAGATGCTGTTTATCGAGCTCAATCAATGGCCGAGTCAGGCAATCCATTTTAAAGCCTATAAACGCGCAGTACAGGCACTTAACGGTAAACCATTAACCATTCGCACCATGGATTTAGGAGCAGATAAGGAAATACAGGACACTATTAACCAGGGGCCCATGGCACATAACCCTGCCATGGGTCTACGCGCCATCAGGCGCTGCCTGAAAGAACCGCATAATTTTATGTTGCAGCTGCTGGCAATACTGCGCGCTTCAGCTTATGGGCCGGTACGGTTATTGATTCCAATGCTGACCAACCTGGAAGAACTTGACCAGGTACTGGTATTAATAGAAGAAGCAAAACAAACGCTACAAAAGAAAAAAATTGCTTTTGATAAAAGCATTCCCATTGGCGCCATGATAGAAGTCCCGGCAGCGGCACTCGCAGTCGATGCCTTTGCTAAAAAGCTGGATTTCCTTTCCATCGGCACCAACGACTTAATCCAGTACACCCTGGCACTGGATCGTATAGACGACGAAGTTAACCACTTATTTGATCCATTGCATCCTGCCGTGCTGAAATTAATTCACATGACAATCAAAGCTGGAAAGCAGGCTAATATTCCGGTTTCGATGTGTGGTGAGATGGCCAGTGATACACAATATACCCGTTTGTTACTTGGCATGGGGTTGGAATACTTCAGCGTGCAGGCGAATGCTCTGCTTGAAGTAAAGCATATTATTATTAACAGCACACTTAAAAATCTGCAGCCTGAGGTTGATGATATTCTGCAAATTTATAACGGCAGTGAGATTAGATCACGTGTTCAGCAATTAGTTAATTTGCTATGATGCATATCGTTATAATGCATGGCAATTAAAGAACTATTTGCAACATGCCTCTGCATTTAACTCAGCACAGCACCATGGTCAGACGTAGGTTATTGATTTTTTAGGCATCTGTAGCATCCATGCTACAGTAGAGCGCCAGGTAAGCAAACACGGGGATGTATTC
>CAZYCY010000253.1:2062-4110 GCA_964646145.1 uncultured Thiotrichaceae bacterium | reverse complement strand
ACGTACGTTTTGGCGATGATGCACGTACCCGTATGGTACATGGCGTTAATATATTAGCCAACGCAGTAAAAGTAACATTGGGTCCTAAAGGTCGTAATGTGGTATTGGAAAAATCATTTGGCGCACCAACCATCACCAAAGACGGTGTTTCGGTTGCCAAAGAAATTGAACTGGAAGACAGGTTTGAAAACATGGGCGCGCAAATGGTGAAAGAAGTGGCTTCTCAAACTTCAGACATCGCAGGTGACGGTACCACCACCGCAACGGTACTGGCTCAGGGCATTGTTCGTGAAGGCATGAAGTCCGTTTCAGCCGGCATGAACCCGATGGACCTGAAACGTGGCATCGATAAAGCCGTTATTGCAGCAGTAGCAGCACTGCAAAAATTATCAAAACCCTGTGCTGATACCAGCGCAATCGCTCAGGTAGGTACGATTTCTGCAAACTCTGACATTAGTGTGGGTGACATTATCGCCGAAGCCATGGATAAAGTCGGTAAAGAAGGCGTTATCACGGTAGAAGAAGGTACTTCACTGGATAATGAGCTTGATATTGTTGAAGGTATGCAGTTTGACCGTGGCTATCTGTCACCGTACTTTGTTAACGATCAGGAAAACATGACTGCCGACCTGGAAAACCCGTTTGTTTTATTGTTTGACAAAAAAATCGCAAACATTCGCGAATTATTGCCAACACTGGAAGCGGTTGCTAAAGCAAGCCGCCCACTGTTAATCGTTGCCGAAGATGTTGAAGGCGAAGCACTGGCAACATTGGTGGTCAACAGCATGCGCGGTATCGTCAAAGTATGTGCCGTTAAAGCACCTGGTTTTGGTGATCGTCGTAAGGCGATGATGCAGGATCTGGCTGTTTTAACCAAAGCCACTGTGATTTCCGAAGAAATTGGTTTGTCTCTGGAAAAAGCCACACTGGACGATTTAGGTACCGCTAAACGCATTACTATCTCTAAAGACAATACTGTGATTGTTGACGGTGCTGGTACGGCAAAAGACATTAAAGAACGTGTCAACCAGATTCGCGCCATGATTGAGAATTCAACCTCTGATTATGACACCGAAAAACTTCAGGAGCGCGTGGCTAAATTAGCTGGCGGTGTTGCCGTCATTAAAGTGGGTGCGGCAACCGAAGTGGAAATGAAGGAGAAAAAAGCACGCGTTGAAGACGCACTGCATTCAACACGCGCAGCAGTTGAAGAAGGTGTTGTCCCCGGCGGCGGTGTGGCACTGATTCGTGCCTGTGCAGCGGTTGACAAAGTGGAAGGTGATAACCACGATCAGAATGTTGGTATTGCCATTGCACGTCGCGCAATGGAAGACCCACTACGTCTAATTGTAGAAAATGCAGGTGAAGAATCCTCCGTTATACTGGCTAATGTAGCATCGAAAAAAGGTAACTATGGTTACAACGCTGCTACCGGTGAATATGGCGACATGATTAAAATGGGTATTCTTGATCCAACAAAAGTAACCCGTACTGCATTACAAAATGCAGCCTCAGTTGCTGGTCTGTTAATCACCACCGAATGCATGGTTGCAGAGCTACCACAAGAAGCTGCTGCTGCACCAATGGGCGGTGGTGATATGGGCGGCATGGGTGGCATGGGCGGCATGATGTGATATGATGTGATGCATGGGTTCACAGCCGATGCATTATCATTCAATGCAAAAAAAGCCTCGCATTTGCGAGGCTTTTTTTGTGGATAAAAATGCCACAATAGTTTTTATTGCCGAGTCATAGAAAAAATGTTTATGAAGATTGTTAATATGATGCTTCACAGCAAACTAATTTTAATTGTATTGTCGAGCGTACTGATTACCGCCTGTACTTCCTACAATCAAAAAAATAACGAGTCCGGCACACTGGATTTAATAGTATGCGAAGAACCCAGACCACAAATTTGCACACGTGAATACAATCCGGTCTGTGCAACCTTGCAGGATGGCAGTATTAGAACTGGTGCTACAGCTTGTACTTCCTGTTCAGACCCGGATGTTGTGGGTTATAAGATGGGTGCCTGTTCAGGCTATTAA
>CAZYCY010000253.1:0-1962 GCA_964646145.1 uncultured Thiotrichaceae bacterium | reverse complement strand
GATAAAGAAGTAATGAAACCCGTATCAGAAAAAAATAATTTTTTATATTTGACAGTCGGCATTGTGCTGTTGTTACTTGTTGGTGCAATTGCGGATCAGTTTCCAGGGTTAGTCGTTCGTCAACTGGTACAGGCATTCTCTGTTATTAATATAATAATCGGTATTTATGGTTTTAGATCAACGCAAAAATGGTTTCATTCAGGCGTTGGTATTGCCATGTTAATAATATCGGCAATTGTTATTGGTGTAGCTCTGGAATTGTTGCGATTAGACTATTTGCATCTCCTGCTTTTATTTTGTTTTTATCTTTGGGCAATCTGGCTGGCAGCAAAACAGGTTTTGTTTGCTGGTGTGGTTGATGCTAATAGAATTGTTGGTGCAATATGCATCTATTTATTAATGGGGTTGATCTGGGCGCTGATGTATATGTTTCTGGCACAGGCGATTCCGGGTGCGTTTAACGGGCTGGAGCAGGTGGTTTGGTATGAAAACTTCTCTGTCATCTCGTATTACAGTTTTGTAACCTTAACCACTTTAGGTTATGGCGATATTAGTCCAGTGGCACCTGTCGCGCGTTTTCTGGTTTCAATGCAAGCGGTAGTCGGGGTATTTTATATGGCGATACTGGTTGCCAGTTTAATTGGAGTGGGAATAGTTGAAAACAGCAGGAATCATAGAAGATCTGATCGTAATGAGTGATGAATAAAAAAATCTTCGTATTAAAGTTTTTCTTTTTATTTTCATTTTCATATTCTTTCGCTGTTTTTGCTGAAGAAGTGAGTGCCGTAAAAGAGGTTGTAGATGAAGTAATCGTCAAACAAAAAAAAGCTGAAACAGAAACAGCGATACAGGCGAGAGAATCGCAGGCTATTATTGAACAAACCATGGCTACAGAAGCTGATGCTAAAGCAGCGAGTTCTGGTGATCCAGCGCAAGAAAAAACGAAAGCATGGATACCTTTAGCCATTGATTATGACTGGATTCAACTGACATCAAATGAATGGCTGAAAGGTGAAATCCAGGCAATGTATCGGGACAGCCTTGAATTTGATAGTGACAAGCTGAATCTGCTGGAAGTAGAATGGGAAGACGTCAAGATTTTGCGTAGTTACAGAGCGAACAGTGTCAGCATTGATGGTTACGGTACGATTTATGGTGTGTTAGAAGTGACCGACCAAATCGTGCGCATTACTAACGAATATGAAACAAAAATATTTGATCGACCAAGGTTAATTTCATTTGCACCGGGAGGCGAAGAAGAAAGTGACCTATGGTCGATCAAGCTGACACTAAGTCTGGATTTTAAACAAGGCAATACAGACCAGCTTGATTATACTGCCAAAGCCAACGTGAAAAGACGGGCTTCCAGAACGCGTTTTACACTGGACTATATCGGTACAGTTTCAAAAACAGACGGTGGTGGAGAAAGAGGTCTATTTGAAACCATTAATAACCATCGCCTGTCAGCCAATTTCGATTATTATAAAACGCGTTATTTTTTTTATAACCCGGTGTTTGCAGAGTTATTCAGAGATCCTTTTTTAAACATAAGGTTACGAACTCTGGTAGGCGCAGGTTTGGGTTACACCTTAATTGATGATGGTAGAACTGAACTGTCTTTTTCCGGGGGGCCGGCTTTTGTCAAGACAACTTTTGTTTCAGTTGCTGTAGGTGAAGAAATTAGTGAATCAACGCCTGCATTTGTGCTAAGGACAAATTATGATACTGAATTAACAAGTACGCTGGATTTTATTGCTAAATACAATATGCAATATGCTGATGATGCCTCAGGTGGCTATACCCATCATGCCATTATGACATTGGAAAGTAAATTAACCGGTAAGCTGGATCTTGACATATCGTTGATATGGGACAGGGTGAGCAAACCAACGCTAGATGCTGACGGTAATGTACCAGTACCTGATGATTATCGTATTATGGTAGGCATAACCTATACATACT
>CAZYCY010000252.1:0-4137 GCA_964646145.1 uncultured Thiotrichaceae bacterium | reverse complement strand
GAAGCTGTAGCCAGTCAGCTCGGTAAATTTAGGGTTTGCATATTCAATCTGTCCCCGGGTATTAACAATCATAATTATTGCCGGGCTTTGCTCTGCTGCCTTGTACAGCTTGTGTAACATTACCTCGGTTTTACGTATTTCGGTTACGTCTTCGCCGATACAGGTCAGACCGATGACTTGCCGATCACTGTCCTGTATCATTGCGTAATTCCACACCACTTGAATTTTTTCGCCATTGTGTTTCTGAATGACACTATCGTGCCGCAATGGCAAATTTTTGTTAGCGATCAGCTTTTTGAATATTTCACGGCGTTGACTGCGTTGCTCGCGTGGCACAAAAAGTGAAAACCAGTCTGCACCGATAACGTCGGTGCTGTGCCAGCCGGTTAGTTGCAGCAAGGCATTATTGCAAAATTCAATTTTGTTCTGGCTGTTTATACTGACAGCCAACAAGTCAATGTTCTCCAGTGTGTCCCTGAACTGTTTCTCATATTCTATTTGTGATACTGCAAAATGATGTTTGATCCTTAATCGTGCAATCAGCGCAGTGCCGATCAGAATCAGTATTAACATGTAGAGGTACATTGGTAAATGTTGTTTGAACAAGGGGAAAATGCTGATCTGTCCGAGAGGTATAAATGAAACCGTTCGCCATGTTACGGTAATGACATCGCTTTGCCTGTCGCTGCTCTTTTTGCTGGTCTCTTGTTGAAAAGGTCGTGTGGTGGCAAAGGTAAACATGCCTTGATAGTTGCTGAACTGCCCACTTTTACTTAAGTTTATTGTTTCCCATGCATCCGGATGGGCAGTGGCAAAAGTTTGTTTTTTGTCAAACATAAACCCCCATTCATTTTTTTTGTCAGGACTGCTTATCCAGTAACCATCATTGTTTAGTAGTGAGACATTCTTTGCTATGTTTGAGGTGGCCAGTCTGAAATCGTTGATTAATCGCTCACCAAGATAATTTAATAATAACACCCCTTTTTTTTCACCACTTGAATTATATACGGGTGTGGCAATTCGTAACATAGGTTTATGCGGAATTTGAATTCGACCCTGCTCAACATTAAGATCCAGTGGCGATACATAAACCTCGTTTTTGTCTAATTGCCATGATTGCCTGAAGTAATAACGATGGCTTTTATCCTGCAGTTTGTCGCGGCTAACGATAAATGAATTTCCATTGTTGTGGTTTATGCGCACAATCTCCATGCCGTTATTGTCGAGCAGACGAATTTGGTCATAAAAGTTTTTTTGCTGGCTAAATATCTGAAATTCAGTTTCCAGTATGCTTAGTCCAAGCAGATTGTTCTGGTCAAGAAACCCTTGCTGCTCAATATTGTTTGACAGATACAGCAAGTCGGAAATAATGCCATTCAAGCTATTGTCAATGGATGCCTGTCCCAGTGATACGTTCAGGGTTTCAGATAATTCCCGGTTTACCTTTTCGGTATTGGCAATCGTGTAAAAATGGGCTGTGCCGGTAACAGTAAGAAAGCCCAGAGCAATAAAAAGTACTATAAAAAAATCTTTGCTGGTGCATACTTTAAAGCTGGACTTAAGGTAGGGTATCATCCACATTATTTTTTTAGCTGTTGTTACACGTTCAAGACAGTTGTTGTTTGCATTGGTTTTTCCGGGCATTAGAAAAATCAGTTTTGCTTCTGTTTGCCATTTTTACCCGTCAGGATATGGTGAAAATCATGCAATTTTTCGCATCAGCACGGGTGACCGTTATGTTGGCATCATACTCTTTGGCAAGTACGACCGCTTCCTGAGTCCTTAATACCATGGTTAATACCTTTATTTGTAACTACTCAGCGTCCTTGCCCGGATAATACGCTGAGTAGTTACCTTTATTTAAATTCAAAATCAACATTGCTTACTTTACCAGCATCTATGTTTACTTTTGATTTTTTCGTACCCAGTGTTCCATGCCATGCCTTAACAGTGTATCTACCTGCTGGAATATTATCAATGGTGTATCTGCCATCTTTGCCAACAACAGCGAAGTACGGGTTCTTTGCGACAAAAACAAAGCCGTGCATGAAATCGTGCAGGTCACATTCAAGTTTCATGGTGGTGCCACGATCCAGCTTGACTTTTTTACTGATGAGGTTGCCCTTATCTGGCTGACTGATGTTGAATACGGATTTTCTGGCTCGACCAATTTGTTCGTAAGCATGAATATTGTGTGAAACCGAGTCGGAGTTAAGCACGGATATTTCTTCGTTGTTGTACATAATTTGTAAAAAAGGGGTAAATTCACAGTTTTTTTGATCCAGATTGCCTTTACCTACTTCACTGTTAACAAAAGCCTTGCCTTGTTTGACTTTATCGAGATACACCACCACGTCGCTAAGTACTCCATTGTTTACTTTCACAAAATCAACCTGGCGATTTCCAGAACCACAAACATCCTGATCCCTGGTTATGGAGTAGATGACGGGGGCGCGGTCGGTGCCGGTAAAGATGATTTTGCCACTGAGGCTGCCACCGTCTTTGACATCGATGGTTTTATAAGCTGTTGCATTGACCTGAAATGTTGCAGATGAAACCAGCAACAGAGCTATTAGTGGTGTTGTGTTCATTATTGAACCTCCTGAATTCGGATGATATAAAGCAATAACGGTTTTCAGAGGTTAAGGACTCAGGATCAAATAACTTACGAAACTTAACTTGCCTTTTTGCTCCAGCTTGAATGATCTCAAATCGTTGCGTAGCGCAACTATGCGCCTTTTGAGATCATCCAATCTGAAACAAAAATTCGGCGTTAAGTTCCGCATCTTATTTAATCCTGAGTCCTAAGTAGAGTAGTTACCATCGGTTTTGAATATTTCTTCTAGCATTTCAATAGCAAAACGCCGTTCTCTACTGGTATCGAGTTCAGCAAGCTTGGACAGTAGTACAGAAGAGGCAATATCCACCATGGTATTTTTCAGTGCCTTGCCCAGAACTCTTGCCTGGTCGCCATTATTGTCAAAACCGGCGTTCGCGATTTTTATTACCAGCGTTGCTGCCAGGGATTGGTTTTCACTGTTGTGTAGAATATTTATTAATGGTATCAAGCTGGTGGCGGCGACGGTGCGAATTCCCGGATCACTGTTATTCAGAAGCTGTGCAAAACATTCGACAGTTTCTACCACTACAGGATTGCCGTTAGAGTTGTCCTCAGTAGCCGTGTGTTGAGAGGGTTGCTTTACAATGTTAGCTAGCGAAGCGATTGCCTGGATACAAACGGCTGAATCTTCATCATCCAGCAGCGCCACTATTTTAGGGATAATCTTTTTATCTTCTATGTAATGGTTCATTGCGGGAGCCATTGTGGCGATTGAGCGCAAGCCGACGATACGTTCTTCACGATTGCTGCTGTCCAGCATTTGTGCCAGAGCATCAATAGCGTCATTCAAATTGTTCATTTGAGGGTTTCTGTTGTAGATTTCAGCCAGTGAGTCAGCTGCATCTTTGCGAATAAGTTCGTCATTATCATTCAGGGCTTCGATTAATAGCTCAACAATTTGTGGCTGGTCTGATTTGCCAAGAATGCGTGTTGCCAGACGACGTGCATCATCCAGAATACTTGCGTGGACATCACGTGTCTTTAACCATGAACCGATCTGGTTATTTTCTTTAACAAGATCAAGATAAGGTTTGAGTGCTTCATCGTTTGCTATGTCGTCTTCAGCCGCTGTAGTTTTTTCATGCGTTTGTCTTGTCAGTGCCATTTCGACATTGGTTTTTGTAATGGCATCAATTGTTGATATAACTTCTTTGTTTACTGAGACCTCAGTGCTAATATCACTTTCTGCCACAGGCGATGCGTCTTGCACGTTGCCAGTTTCAACATTTATTGTTTCATTTGCTGTTTCAGTTGTCACTGAATCTTCATGCTCGGCAAGCTTTGATTTGTTGCCATCTGACTCAGTTTCTACTGTGGGCAATATTCCGCCTTTGTATATCAACAGGATTGAATCGATGGCTGTTGGCAGCTTTTGTTCATTAAGGTTTACATCATCGGTTTCAGAGCTTGGGCTTTCAAGAGTAGTATTTTTTGAGCTTGTATTTTTTGAAGCAGAGTCAATTTCAAGCAAAGCGTTGAGTGCCGCCAGTCTGACCGGCTGTTGTTGGTCAACACAG
>CAZYCY010000251.1:0-4140 GCA_964646145.1 uncultured Thiotrichaceae bacterium | reverse complement strand
TCCTTAAAAATCAATAACCTGCGTCCTTTTCCAAAATTACGCTGAGTAGTTACGATTATTTATCCGCAAATGCACGCAGTAGTGGCACATGGAAGTGCCGTTTACGAACCAAAGGATGGAGATAAATGCGAATAAGACATGTTTTTTTGTCTTTTGGGCATGTTTAACCTACTGGTTTTGTTAGAACGATGGTCGTTTATAGCTATTTGTTTTGTATTGTCTGCATTTGTGGAAATTTTTTTATCGTTATCCAGGAGTAACTAGTGGGTTTTAAATGTGGCATCGTAGGTTTACCAAACGTTGGTAAATCCACCTTATTCAATGCCTTGACCAAGGCAGGCATACAGGCAGAAAACTATCCGTTTTGTACCATCGAACCAAATGTAGGCGTGGTGGTGATGCCGGATGCCCGTCTGGACAAACTGGCAGAAATTGTTCAGCCTAAAAGTGTTGTGCCCACTTCGATGGAATTTGTTGACATCGCCGGTTTGGTTGCAGGCGCTTCAAAGGGTGAAGGTCTGGGCAATAAATTCCTTGCCAATATCCGTGAGACAGATGCCGTCGCGCATGTGGTGCGCTGTTTTGATGATGACGATGTCATCCATGTTGATGGTAAGATAAACCCAATCAGTGATATCGACATCATTGACACTGAGCTGGCGCTGGCAGACCTTGAATCCGTTGATAAAGCAGCAGATAAAGTAGCTCGGGTTGCCAAAAGCGGCGATAAAGAAGCCAAAGTAAAACTTGTTTTACTGGAAAAAGTTTCTGCCCACTTAAATGGAGGCAAGCCAGTTCGCTCCATGGGTTTGAGCAAAGATGATTTAAAAGCCCTTTACGACTTGCATTTATTAACGGTAAAGCCAGTCATGTACATTGCCAATGTCAGTGATGATGGCTTTGAAAACAACCCTTACCTGGATGCGGTGAAACAACGTGCGCAAAGTGAAAATGCCATTGTAGTCGCTGTATGTGCCGCTATAGAAGAAGAATTAATTGAATTGGAAACTGAGGAAGGTAAAGAATTTCTTGATGAGTTAGGGCTGGATGAGCCAGGTTTAAACCGCGTTATCCGGGCGGGTTACAGCCTGTTGGGTCTGCAAACTTACTTTACTGCAGGAGTAAAAGAAGTGCGCGCATGGACCGTCGCCGTCGGTGCTACCGCGCCAAAAGCCGCAGCCGTTATTCACACCGATTTCGAAAAAGGTTTTATCCGAGCAGAAACCATTGCTTATCAGGATTTTGTGGGCAACAACGGCGAGCAGGGCGCAAAAGAAGCTGGTAAGTTGCGCGTCGAAGGCAAAGATTACATCGTACAGGATGGTGATGTCATACATTTTCGTTTTAACGTATAAATCTCATGTTGTAGTTTCGACGCAGGAGCAATTATGTTTGCATAGTGTTATCTCTTTCTTGCGCTAGAATGATAGAAGTGGTTTGCAGCTGAAGGATCATAACCAGTACATATTGACATTAAGGCAATAAAACGGGAAAATCCCCGCCCTCCATGAAAGGTTCAAAATAAGTCTGTCCGCGCGAACTTTTTAGTTATTACTCAAATAGCACAGAAGATCAAAAAAGGTCATGTAGCTCAGCTGGTTAGAGCACGGCATTCATAATGCCGGGGTCGGTGGTTCAAGTCCACCCATGACCACCATATTTTTCAACCAGTTACACCTCGGTTTAGTTTTAAACGATTTTTAACTGTACCAATTTTGTACCACTGTCTGGTACAGACGGCTCCAATATGTTGTCTGCATAGCTCGCTAGATGATTTGCCCCTAAGTGAGCATAACGTCTAACCATCTCTGCTGACGACCAGCCACCGAGTTCTTGAAGCGCGTTTAGCGGTGTTCCTGCCTGTACGTGCCATGATGCCCAAGTGTGCCGTAAATCATGAAACCTGAATCCTTCAAGCCCCGTTTTCTTCAACGCTTTATACCATGCCTTTGTGCTGACCTGATAAACGGGTTTGCCATTGTATGGAAATACCCACTTTTCATGTTTGCCTTTCTGTTCACGCAATACATTTAATGCATCAACATTCAAAGGAACGGCTATCGCTTTCTTTGTCTTGCTTTGGTCTGCATGAATCCATGCCATGCGTCTTTCTAAATCGACCTGTGTCCACATCAAGTGCGTGACATTGGTTCGCCTTAACCCCGTTGACAATGCAAAACGAACGATGGTTTTCATATGCTCAGGCAGGATGTTAATTAAATCCCGTGCTTGCTCATGCGTTAGCCAGTTAATTCGTCTACTGTAAACAGTGTAAAGCCTTACCTTGGGAATACGATCAACCCATTCCCAGTCATCGCGTGCCCGTCGGAGGATAGCGCGTATCAAAGCAAGGCAACGGTTTGCATTACTCTTGCTTGTTCGTTCACTAACCGCCTCAGCTATCGCATCAATTACATCGCGTGTAATCTTTGATAGCGTTAGGGCACCGAGATATTTATCCAAATGCTTCAGGATACTAATATCTTTGTCATGACTTGCTTTGTAGTCCTTTTCCTTTAACCACCTGACGGTTGCTTCCTGCCAACTCCTTTCTGGTTTTGTTCCCAGTTTCTGAACTTCCCAATAAGTTGTCTTTAGTCTGTCGTGGTATTCGTGTGCCTTTTTCCGGTCTTCAGTCCGAGCAGAGCACTGTATTCTCTCTCCACTGGGTGCTGTAAACCTGACCCACCATGTTTTGCCGCGTTTATAGAGTGACATATTTCAATCTCCGAAATATCACTTAACGGCGCTTGCCCGTGGCTAGGATAAAGCGACTTGAGGTAAGAAACAAGGTCAGTGCGTAGGAATACCCAGCGTTTGGCAGGCTTTGCCCCTTGAATAATGCCGCATTTTGCCTTGTAGCGTAGGGCAGAGGGGGACATTTTAAGGAAGTCAGCGGCTTCATTAAGATCAAAAGTTTCATCGTTATTCCCCATCTTTAGAATTGCGATAGTTCTTCGCATCCTTCTTTAATTCAGCTTTATCTTTTTTAGGCTGGTTATTAATGGAGTTAAAACGACGACCTTTTTCAGTTACTTTTTTGCGGATATAACTGAGGAATGTTTCATCGGTAAAGCGCCCATGTGAATCATGAAAGCGTTTTGCATGTTTGATATATTGTTTAACGCCATCGTATAGATCGGTAATACCATGCAGAGCCATAAAAGAGGTAAGCCCTGCCATACCATGTTTATACAGAATGTCATCACTGGGAATGCGTTGTTTTCTAATGCGTTTGAGTGATTTATCTGGTTTGTCTTTCC
The DNA here is from genome assembly GCA_964646145.1 of uncultured Thiotrichaceae bacterium. Lineage (GTDB taxonomy): Bacteria > Pseudomonadota > Gammaproteobacteria > SZUA-229 > SZUA-229. The sequence continues at coordinate 877 of CAZYCY010000251.1, read as the reverse complement.
ATGACAACTGAGACAAAGTCGTCCACAGTGGGTGCATTGACCAGCGTGAAGAATTTGAGTCTTTGGGGTTTGGTATGCATAGTCGTAGCCATTCAGTACAGGCAAAATGCCATAATGAGCCTTGACGCGTAAGAAACGTCTCAAGAGGTACAGAGTTAACCTGATTTAAAAATTCACGCATGTACTGAAACTCTAAACGCCATACACTGTGTTCTTCATTCCAGCCAGCACTTTTCCAAATAGGAAAAAGATAGTCCTTTCCTGATTTTTTTATTTCTAAGGTTTTATTGTAGAGCCGTGCTGAAATATCCCCGCCGTAGCCAATAGACCAACCCGTAAAATGAGGGCGGATATAGTGTTTATCAAATAAGGTGGTGCGTGTAACCCAGCTACTAATATCAATTGCATCAAGATCGTACTCTGTAGTGAAATCTACAAATAGATCGGCACGGCTAACATTCGCTTTTGAGGCGCGGATAGATAGTGAGTTAATTACAAATTCTAAATCGTGAAGTATTTCTGCAATTGATGTAAAGGTAAGAACTTCGCTTGATACCTGAATGTAAGCCAATGGCATTGATCTTGAGGTACGCTTAGAAAAAGAGATTTGAAACCAGTTATCAACCAGAACATAGGCAAACGGTTTTCGTCCTTTGTCTAAAACCTCAAACAGATGACCACCAATAGATATTTGTGCTTTATCTTGTTTTTTCGGATCATCCGATTGAGCAAACTCTTTTAAGGCAAAGAGTTTGTTTTCACCTTCTTCTGATAACTCACCCTGATAAGACAGATATAGACTGTCTATGCCAAACCTAAGGATATAAGGATCAGAATTGTATTTAGAGGGTACTGTGTTACTAGACGGCGTACCCTT
>CAZYCY010000250.1:0-4167 GCA_964646145.1 uncultured Thiotrichaceae bacterium | reverse complement strand
GGAGCAAAAAGGCAAGTTAAGTTTCGTAAGTTATTTGATCCTGAGTCCTTAGTGTCGCAAGGGAGCCTCTGATAAGAATTATTCCTATTTATTATCAGGCTTCTAATGGCGTAAAATATGTAAAATGAGCACGAACTTTTTTATCAACACCCGCGAAATCTACTATGAGCAATAAAACGGTACTTTTTGACAAACATGTTGAATACAAAGGCAAAATTGTTGACTTTGCTGGCTGGCAAATGCCGCTCAACTACGGTTCGCAGATGGATGAACACCATCAGGTGCGCAATGATGCCGGTATGTTTGATGTCTCGCATATGGTTATTGTTGATTTGGGCAGTGAAAATGAATCGGCTGATATCAAGGGTTTTTTACAGTATTTGCTGGCAAATGATGTTGCCAAACTTGCTGAAAATGGCAAGGCATTGTATAGCTGTATGCTGAATGAAAATGGCGGAGTTATTGATGACTTGATTGTGTATTACCTGACAGATGAATGGTATCGCATGGTAATCAATGCCGGTACTCGTGAAAAAGATCTGGCATGGATAACTAAGCAGGCTGCTGCATTTAATGTCAGCGTAAAAGAGCGTGATGATCTGGCAATGATTGCAGTGCAGGGACCGAATGCGCGGACAAAAGCATTTGAGGTTTTGCCGCTTGATGTGGTTGAAGCGGCGATGCCATTAAAGCGGTTTTTTGGCGCAGATTGCGGTGACTGGTTTGTCGCTCGTACCGGTTATACCGGCGAAGACGGTTTTGAGATTATACTACCGGAGTCGGAAGCAACAGCAATGTGGGATAAGCTGGCAGGGGTAGGCATTAAGCCCTGTGGACTGGGCGCGCGTGATACTTTACGTCTGGAAGCAGGGATGAATTTATATGGCAGTGATATGAGCGAGCAGACGTCGCCATTAATTTCCGGCCTGGGCTGGACAGTTGCTCTGGAGCCACAAGATAGAGATTTTATTGGTCGTAAAGCACTGGAGTCAGAAAAAGCCGAAGGCGTACTACAGAAACTGGTCGGCTTGGTGCTGCAAGACCGTGGCGTATTACGTGGTCATCAGAAAGTAGTGATAGAAAATGCCGAAGGTGAAAAGATTGGCGAGGGTGAAATCACCAGTGGCTCGTTTTCACCCAGTTTGCAAAAGTCCATTGCACTGGCGCGTGTACCGATTGATATTGGCAAAACCTGTAAAGTTGAAATTCGTGGCAAATTATTGCAGGCAGCCGTGGTGAAACCGGTATTTGTGCGTGATGGTGAGGTTGTTTAACTAATTGTGAACCGCCTATATTAAATTACATGCAGAGGCATGAAACGTAATTAGCCACAAAGGACGCAAAAAGCGCAAATAATAAAATTATTTTATTTCTTTGCATGGTTTTGCGCCAAAAAGTTTTTAAGAATGTAATGATCACGATGCATAGAATGCTAGGAGAAAGAAATGAGTGAAGTGCCTTCTGAATTAAAATACACCCGTTCCCACGAATGGCTACGCAGCGAGGACGATGGGCTTGTCACCGTTGGCATTAGCGATCATGCGCAGGCATTGTTAGGCGATCTGGTTTTTGTCGAGTTGCCGGAAGCCGGTACCGAATTTGTCGCCGGAGATGAATGCTGTGTGGTTGAATCGGTAAAAGCCGCCTCCGATGTGTTTATGCCCATCAGTGGCGAAATTGTAGAAGTGAATAATGCCCTGGCGGATGAGCCGGAAATGATTAACAACTCGCCTTATGATAATGGCTGGTTATTCAAAGTACAGCCATCGGCAAATGAGCTGGATGATTTAATGGATGCAGACGCTTATCAGGCAGAGACTGAAGAGTAGATTGCTAAAATGACTGACTTCAACAAATAATAATGAGTCAGAGTCAGAAGCAATTTTCAGCAACTCGATTTGGTATACCTTTCGCACTTTAAACGGGGTGTTATTGAGCGCGAAAGGTATAGCCTTAATTAATAACTCATAATACGCACGTCTTCTTCAAACATAGCGTCAAAAATCTGAATTGAAGGCGTTATTTTAACACCTGCAATTAAATCTGCCTGTTTTAAGTCCTGGAACACGGCACAGGTTTTACAAAGATAAACCGCACCGCCGTCTGCAATAACTGCTTTTAACAACTCTCGTGGTGTTTTTTCTTTTGCTGGAAAAATATCTTGTCCACCTTTTATTGCAGGATACAGTGCTGCATCTGCGCCAAGAACGACAGTTACTTTAGCGCCTTTCTTCACTGCACTGTGGGCTAAAATCAGTCCCATTCCTGCTTCCATAACATCCCCTGTTTTGATGATAACGACTAATTTTTTACCATCAAGTGGCTTTTCAGCCGCTGCAAAGGCACTAGTAGAGATTAATGCAAACATTAGTAATACGTATGGCAATATTTTCCTCATGCTGTTTTCCTCATGTTGTTTTCGTAAAGTGGGATAAACCTAAATTTTAAAAGTGCTGAATTCAAGTAATAAGTGCATAACCGGATGCAAATCAAACATTAAACTATTTAACATTGGCATACACCGTGCAAATGCACGTTAATGATATGTCATATACAGCGTTTTAACTCTGTGCTTATGCCGCTATTTCCATCAAAAGCACCATGCTATTTTTATCACGATTTTTTATAAAGATTAAGGAGGACTATCGGCGCTTTGTAATTGGACGTTAAAGTGGCCGTTGTAGCCAGCGTATTTTCCATTTTTTTATATGTGGCAGGTACTTGCCGTATTCATAAATTATTAGCCCTGCAAGTATCAATGCGGTGCCTGACCAGATTTTACCGGTGATCACTTCATTATTTAAAAGTGCGCCTAATAATAAAGCAGTAACAGGTGTTATGAGCGTTACTATGGCGACACGTTCTGGCGCTAGATTTTTTAATAGGTAAAAATAGAGCGGGAAACCGATTGCAGAACCAATCAAGCCCAGGTAGAAAATTGATAAGGCAGTTTTTAGCGGAATGGTTTCCGGCCAGTTGCCTATGATTACACAGTTTAATATAAATAATGGCAAGGCGACCGCTATGCTGCCTGCGGTTATGGCGATAGGATGAAAGTCTGGCTGCTGCTGTTTTATTAATACTGAGCCCAGTGATTGTGTTGTTGCGCTTATTATAACGGCTGTTATGCCAAGTAAGGTTGCAGTCGAAATAGACATGCCTTCAAAAAAGATCAGTATTAAGCCGAGAATACCTATCGACATACCACTCAGGCGTATACTGGATAAGCGTGAATCCTTTAATATGGCACTTGCCAGTACGCTGGTGATGATTGGTGATAAACCAAAAACCACCGCTATCCATCCACTGGGAATATGTTGTGCTGCCCAGTATACAAAACTCATTGCAATATAAAGTGTAATCCCACTGATGAGGTAGATACGGCGTGCTTTGTTGTGCCAGGGTAACTCAATCTTCATCAAACGCAGCAACAGCAGTAAGGCGATTAGACCAATTGCCATGCGAGCAGCGACACCAAACTGAAAACCAACATTATGACCACTCCATTGAATGGCTAACGGCGTTGTACTCCAGATTAGAATAACCGAAAGATATGATATTGGCACTGACACCTGCGTTCTCCTTTTTTCATGCGGCTAAAATGTTTTGGACTATTGTGGTATTGTAGCGTTTGTTTTTTAGATTCAGGACAGGTTAAATGGCTATAATTAGAATAATATTTTTTATCATTGCGTTGCTTGTTACTATTACCTTCGTTACCTTATTTAAAAATAATGCAAACTTGTTTGAGGAACCCGGTTTTAGTGAAAGGTTAGGGATATTTTTAACCACTAATACAGCAATAACAGCAGATGATCATAAGTTTAAAGAACTACGAACTCCCGAGTTTGATGTAACTACTGAAGTGTTATACCAGCGTGTTTTGGCAGGAGCGATAGAATTAGGCTGGGTGATTTACGCGCATGATAAAAAGAGTAAACATACCAACTTTGTTGTGTACTCTCCGATCTTTTTATTTAAAGATAAAATTTATGTTCAGGTGAATAATATTGGTGAAAGTCGCTCATCATTATACATACACTCAAGCTCGTATGCAGGTCGTGCAGATTTTGCCTCTAACTCCGGGAATATACAGGCGTTGATAAAAAATCTAAGGAACTACTGAAAACCACCACTATCGCTCTTGTGTAATAAGCCTTCTCCTTA
>CAZYCY010000249.1:0-4221 GCA_964646145.1 uncultured Thiotrichaceae bacterium | reverse complement strand
AGTTACGAATTATATAGAATAATGGGAGTTTACGTTGTCGCTATTAACTGATTTTGGTAGAATTTCCTCCCGTGTAGGTACAGCTGTGTTCATGAATCCGCGAAAATATTTTTTGGTTTTGGTTTTGCTTCGTGTTCTACGACTTTCTTCATTCTCTAACTGTTTTTTCAATCATCTCTATTTTCAGCAACCAGGGTCAAGTTTTCCATGAGCAGATATATTTTTGTTACCGGTGGTGTTGTTTCTTCATTGGGTAAAGGTCTTGCCTCTGCTGCGGTCGGTGCTATTTTAGAAAGCCGTGGTCTGAAGGTTCAAATGATGAAGCTCGATCCTTATATCAATGTGGATCCTGGAACCATGAGTCCATTCCAGCATGGTGAAGTTTTCGTTACTGAAGACGGTGCTGAGACTGATCTGGATTTGGGTCATTATGAGCGTTTCGTCAATACCCGTACTGGTAAATCCAGTAATTTTACAACCGGTAAAGTTTACGAAAGCGTTATTCGCAAAGAGCGTCGTGGCGAATACCTGGGGGCTACCGTTCAGGTTATTCCGCATATTACTGACGAAATCAAATCACGCATTAAAGCTGGTGCAAACGATGCTGATATCGTCATGGTCGAGATTGGTGGCACCGTGGGTGATATCGAGTCTCTGCCCTTTATGGAGGCGATTCGCCAGATGGGTGTCGAGCTAGGCAGACAACACGCCATGTTCATGCATCTGACACTGGTGCCTTACATTGCCACTGCGGGTGAGGTTAAGACCAAACCCACGCAACATTCAGTAAAAGAGCTACGTTCCATTGGCATTCAACCCGATTTATTACTTTGTCGTTCTGAGCGGCTGCTAACCGAAGAACAGCGCAACAAAATCGCCTTGTTTACTAATGTACCGGCTAAAGCCGTTATTTCGGCCATTGATTTAGATAATATTTATAAAATTCCGCAATGGATGCACGATCATGGTGTTGATGACATCATCGTTGAACATATGAACCTAGACGTGCATCATGATATTAAGCCCACCGATTTGTCTGATTGGCAAAAAGTGGTCGATGTGATGGCAAATCCAGCGCACGAAGTGACCATCGGTATGGTTGGTAAATATATTGACTTGACCGAGTCTTATAAATCACTGAATGAGTCCTTATCGCACGCCGGTGTGCATAATAACGCACACATCAATATTCGTTATATTGATTCTGTTGAACTAGAGTCCGGCAACATGACAGCGCTTGAAAATCTGGATGCTATTTTAGTGCCTGGTGGTTTTGGTGATCGTGGTATTGAAGGCAAAATTGCTGCCATTAAATATGCGCGAGAAAATACAATTCCCTATCTTGGTATTTGCCTTGGCATGCAGCTAGCAGTCATTGAATTTGCCCGCAATGTTGCTGGTTTAACGGATGCACACAGCAGTGAATTTGATGCTAATACCACACACCCTGTTATTGCTTTAATTACAGAATGGCAGGATGATAATGGTCGCATTGAAAAGCGTAATGTGGATTCGGATATGGGTGGTACCATGCGTTTGGGTGGTCAAACCTGCTTGCTGCAGAAAAATACTCTGGCACGTTCAGCCTATGGTACGGAATCTATTGTCGAGCGCCACCGTCATCGTTATGAATTCAATAATTATTATTTAGCACAGTTAAGCGATGCCGGTTTGGTGATAGGTGGCAAATCCAGTGATGGCAATTTGGTGGAAATGGTGGAATTGCCACAGGAGCTATCACAAACAGGCTCGCAAGTACACCCGTGGTTCCTTGCCTGTCAGTTTCATCCTGAATTCGCCTCAACACCAAGAAAGGGACATCCGTTGTTTACAGATTATATAAAAGCGGCATTAGCACATCAAAAAAGTAAAATAGATGCGGTAGAAGCCACCCCGTCCTTTGCTTCATAAAGTCACCCTAACCCGCAGAGTAGATTAAATGAAATTATGTGATTTTGAAGTTGGTCTGGATAAACCATTGTTTTTAATTGCTGGTCCCTGTGTCATTGAAAGCGAAAAAATGGCGATGGAAACGTCAACACAGTTAAAAGAAATCACCTCAAGACTGGGCATTCCGTTCATCTATAAATCATCGTTTGATAAAGCCAACCGTTCATCGGGCACCAGTTTTCGAGGCCCCGGCATAACAGAGGGTTTGCGCATATTACAAAAGGTAAAAGACGAAATAGGTGTGCCAGTATTAACCGATGTGCATGAAGATACGCCCATGGATGAGGTCGCATCAGTGGTCGATGTTTTACAGACCCCCGCATTTTTATGCCGGCAGACCAATTTTATTTTGAAGGTGGCCGCCACAGGTAAGCCGGTTAATATCAAGAAAGGTCAGTTTTTAGCACCGGGTGATATGAAAAACGTCATTGATAAAGCACGTTCCACCGGTAATAATAATATTATGGCGTGTGAGCGCGGTGTTTCATTTGGTTATAATAATCTGGTATCGGATATGCGCTCGTTAGCTATCATGCGTGAAAGCAACTGCCCAGTAGTTTTTGATGGCACTCACTCTGTGCAGTTACCCGGTGGTCAGGGTACGTCTTCTGGAGGTCAGCGTGAACATATACCGGTGCTAGCGCGCGCAGCGGTAGCGGCTGGTATTTCAGGCTTGTTTATGGAAACTCATCCCGATCCAGCGAATGCTTTGAGTGATGGTCCCAACGCCTGGCCGCTGCAAAAAATGGAGTCATTGTTATCGGTTTTAAAGCAGATTGATGAGCTGGTTAAAAGTGGCACTTTGCACGAACTGGATTTATAGGCACAGAATAAAAAGCCTGAGACCTTTGGTCTCAGTTTACGAAAGGCACAAAAAATCACTATAATTTTATTAAGGAATAAAAATGTCCAACATTGCAAAAATACATGCACGTGAAATTTTAGATTCACGCGGCAACCCAACACTGGAAGCTGAAATAACACTGGAAAGCGGTGCTTTTGGTCGTGCCGCTGTGCCATCCGGTGCCTCAACCGGCGCACGTGAAGCGCTGGAATTGCGTGATGGCGACAAATCACGTTACCTGGGTAAAGGCGTAACCAAAGCGGTCAATAATGTTAACGGTGAAATCAGCGACGCGCTAACCGGCATGGACGGTCAGGATCAGGCTGCACTGGATAATAAAATGATCACGCTCGATGGTACTGAAAGCAAAGAGCGTTTAGGTGCCAATGCACTGTTAGCCGTTTCACTGGCAGCATCACATGCCGCAGCCAATGAACATAAAGAAGCTTTATACGTTCACCTGGGCAGCGGCTCATATACCATGCCGGTACCGATGATGAATATCATCAATGGTGGCGAACACGCTGATAACAGTGTCGATTTACAGGAATTTATGATACTGCCTGTTGGTGCGCCCAGCTTTAAAGAAGCATTGCGATATGGCGCAGAAGTGTTTCACACACTACGCTCAGTATTAAGAGCCAAAGGCATGAATACCGCTGTTGGTGATGAAGGCGGTTTTGCACCGGATTTGTCTTCTAACGAGGAAGCGATTGAAATCATTCTTGAAGCGATAGACAAAGCAGGTTTTAAAGCCGGTAAAGACATTTACCTGGGGCTGGATGCTGCCAGTTCAGAGTTCTGCAAGGATGGTATTTATAACCTGGCATCGGAAGGCAAAAAATTTACTGCAAACGAATTCACCGACTATCTGGCAAACTGGGTCAAACAATACCCCATTATCAGCATTGAAGATGGACTGGATGAAGGCGACTGGGATGGTTGGTCTTACATGACGAAACAGCTGGGTGATAAAGTACAGCTGGTTGGTGATGATTTGTTTGTTACTAATACCTCAATTTTACAACGCGGTATCGAAAATAACATTGCCAATTCTATTTTGATCAAATTCAATCAAATAGGTACGTTAAGCGAAACCTTAAACGCGATTAATATGGCACATGATGCCGGTTATACTGCTGTTATCTCGCATCGTTCAGGCGAAACGGAAGACAGCACCATTGCTGATTTATGCGTGGCAACCAATGCTGGTCAAATTAAAACCGGCTCACTATCACGCTCAGATCGTATTGCAAAATACAACCAATTGTTAAGAATTGAAGAAGCATTGAGCACAACACCGGGTAGTAATGCGGTTTATGCGGGAAAATCTGCATTTAAACATTTAAGGAACCTCTGATTTAAGTCATGAATCGATATCTTGTAATTAAAATGTCCTGCTCCTACGTTGTTGAACTTTGCAATAA
>CAZYCY010000248.1:0-4259 GCA_964646145.1 uncultured Thiotrichaceae bacterium | reverse complement strand
AAATCGTTGCGTAGCGCAACTATGCGCCTTTTGAGATCATCCAATCTGAAACAAAAATTCGGCGTTAAGTTCCGCATCTTATTTAATCCTGAGTCCTTAATGTATACTCAATCAGTAACCTTTATCTTCCTCTTCTTCCTCTTCTTCTTCCTCTTCTTCTTCCCCATATCCAGGCTCTTCACCAACTATTGATTCAACCTCAGCTTCTTGTTCGTCATTTTCAGCTCGGTCGCAAGCGCTTATACTCATGAAGGATAAAAGTGATATTAATAATATGCTTAGTTTAAAAAATGTTGTCATTGTATTTTTCCTGGTTATTTTAACTATTTAGTGTCAGTGGATAAAAAAGTGCAGCTTTTACGATTACAAAATGGTGTCACGTATTCTACACCTTTTTAAGGAGTGATGGGGCTATTTTATAGCGCTGAATGCGGCGAGACCTTTCAGGTCTTTACGCCGCCTCGACATTATTACGAAATCGAATTATTTGTAACAATAAATTATATGACAGGCATCTCTTAATTTTGGATGTGAAGATTGAGGCTTACGCTATTGGTGCAATAGCTGCGAAAAGGACACCCCTTATTAAAGACACGCTATAAATATGTCAATGCGAGCTTGACCACTACAGAAAATGATGAGTCAAGCCGAGGAAGCTTTGCCAGGGTGTTGCTGATACAATACAGGGCAGCTCTATTCACCAATGAATAGAGCTGCGCCATAAGCAATAACTCAACAACGGGTCGTTATAAATGCGTATCTTTATTTCTGTTTTACTGATATTTGGCGTTTTTGTTAATAGCCAGGCAGAACAGAACAATTTACCCCTTGCCGTAAAAAAGCCGGTAATCGATATCTCGACTGCTCTTTCAGAAGATCAACAAACTGAAAAAAAACAGTCAGTCACCTTTGAGTCTATAGCGCAACTGGGCGAGTTATCAGCGCTAGGTGTTCCTGCTTTAGCGCTCAGTTTGTTAGAAGAGGAACAGATAAAGCATCAGCCGTTTACCGTTGACTGGTACGCATTTGAGTATAAACGTATTGCCTTGTTATCAGCGCTTGAACGTTGGAGCAACATTATTGAACGCGCACAATGGCTATTCGATAACGCTAATCCTGGTAAGCAGATTACTCCAAAAGTTCGTTTATGGTTTGAAACGCAACAGGTAATGGCAAAACTGCAATTAAAACAAAGTGAGCAGGCGCTTAAGCAGTTGCAAAATTTGATATGGCGCTCAACAGCAGAAAATAGAAGTGAAGCAATGCTGGCTGTCTGGCGGCGTTTGGTAATACGCGCCTATTTGCAGTTGCAGCGCGAGAATGATGCACGAAGGGCGCTGCTCAGATACGATCAGGATTATGAAACAGATAAAACAGACATTGAATGGGTGATGTTGCAGGCGCAGGTTCTGCTTAGAACCCAACGAGCACAGCAGGCTATTTTGCTTTTACAGCAAATTCCGACTGATAGCGCTAATGTTGAGGCGTTATTATTGATAGCGCAATTGCAACATCAACCGGGCAAAGCGCCCAGCATCAAGCAGAAAATACGAGAAAGGATCGACGGCAGAGTTTTAAGCTATGCTGATCGCTGGGCTTATTCCTATGTTGCCTATCAGGCAGCTAAAGTCATGTCTGACCGGCAGGCGCAGATAAAAAATCTGGAGTTGATGTTGTCGCTGGATATAAAATACCCGGTCTTCGATGAGTACTATCAGGTGAACTCCGATGACTTATGGGCAATGTACGAGGCAGTGGGTATGTCCATTGCCAATCAACATGGCTTATTGTTCGGGGATGATGAGCAATGGCAGGAATTATCAGATAAGTTGATTGTTCGTGAGCCAGAAAAAGCACTGGCTTTAAATGCTGCATTGGTGTTACAAACAAATAATTTTGCAACGGGGCAGCAGCAACACAAAACCATTGTAGAGATACTTGAGAAGCGAGACAATGGACTGGAGCTGATCAATCAACTCTACCTGCACAGTGCTAAAGTTAGCGATGTGGGCGTGTTACCCGCTGAAGTTCGATTTCGGCTTGTGGATCACGCCTTGTCTGAAGGTGACTACTATGAGGCGGCAATCATCATGAGCAGCCTTGATGAGCCACCGCAGGGAAAGACGCTTTTTGACTGGCGTATGCGTAAAGCACGGGTATTAATTTTACAGGGGGAGTATGAGCAGAGCGCAGCATTAATTCGTAACACCTTCGCAGAAAAGTCAACGATTACCCGTGCTGAACTGGATCGATACATTCAAGTGGTATTTGACTTTCAAACGGTGCAGCAGCACCAAAAGGCATTGAGATTATTTGTCTTATTGGATATTGACAGGCTGGATGAAAAATTAAGGCGTGAAATCTATTTCTGGAAGGCAGAGTCTTATTTTTCTTTGCAACAATATGATCGTGCAGCCATGTTCTATCTTGAGTCTGCGCACGCAGTGGCTGGCGCAAGTAATGACTTGTGGGCACAATCTGCACGTTTTAAAGCCGCCAAAGCACTGGTGGAGGCAGAAATATACAGCGATGCTGAAAAAGTTTTTTCCGTTTTATTGCGGATTACGACAAACGATTCGCGAAGAGCGCTGATTAATCAAAATTTACAAAAAATACGTCTGTTGAAAACAGTCAATAATGAATCACAAAAATAAACAGTATGATGTTATTTTTAACACTGATATAGCGATTATCGGTCTGGTATTTGATGGTTTAAAACTAACAAATGTTGATTATCTGCAACAGCAGGCAAGCAAGGCAGCAATAAGTGAAATAGCTGAAACCGTAAAGAAAAAAATAGAAAAATTCCTGGATCCGCAATCAGAAATAACAACAGTAAAAGTTGGGTTTATGTTAAGCGTCACACCTTTTCAGAAAGAGGTATTAAAGCAACTACAAAAAATACCCTATGGTGAAACCAGAACTTATGGTGACATAGCAAAAATACTTAATACTTCGCCAAGAGCCGTTGGCAATGCCTGCCGGAATAACCCGTTGCCAATCATCATTCCCTGTCACCGTGTGGTCGCAGCGAATGGTATCGGTGGTTATGACGGTGTTCAGTCGGGGGTGCTGCTTGATATCAAACGTAGGTTATTAGAACAAGAAGGTTTGCACTGTTACCCTGATCCGAATAAAAAAGCACTGATATAGCATGAGTTTCCTTTGCTGCCCCGTTAGCTTATAGAGAGATGCCCTTAAAGAAACTGATACCCGCGGATGCGGGTGTCGAGTACTCATGGAGGGGTTTGCAAGGTGTTTCAGGCTGATGCCCTTTTATTGTATCTGAGCCATGTATTTATCCAGACGATCTTTGTTCATAACGAATTTTTTATTAAGTTCTTTGGCGGCTTCTTGCGCTTCTGCTAAATTTGTTGCATTGCCTACCTGAATGACACCTACCATTGCCATTGCTGTGTGAGGCACGCAGTCATAGATGTAAATGCCTTCTTTATTCATCGTGATAGTGACAGCTTCATTGAAGTCGCCTTCCCATGTTACACCGCCTTCAGGGGTAAAATAGGATACTGAATTATGCCCGGGATCAGTCGGCAAAAATGTTACGGTATCACCAACGTTTACCTTTAAAAAACCCGGTTCAAACACCATAATGCCACCAGCACCACTGTTCAGCATTTTTATTTCATGTTCTGCCGCCAGAGCGATGCCGAATGTAGTGATAGTAAGAAGTGTTATTGCAAAAATCTGCTGTAGTTTTTTCATTATTTTTCCCGAGGTTAGTAATAGAAATGGTTTTTATGTCTTCTTTAGTCGCTAGATTTAAGAGTTCGGCCTGACGACAAAGTTCAGCGAAAATACCCTCTGGTTCAGGTTGCAGGTTGAGGTGAATTTTATCAGGGATAAATTTATCGTATTTTTATTGGTAATGCAAATTTTTATTGGTAATGCAAATTTATATTGATAATGCGAATGATTTGCATTATTATTTACTGACAATGATTCTAGCTATATCATAGAGTACGACAAAATGCCCTTTAACAAACATAACAACAGATACACAGCTGCCGGGTTAATATTATCAAAACCGATGGAGTTACCTTCTACTATGTATGATCAATATTTTAGTTATTTCTTGCTGAAAGTTTTTGAGCAAGTGACTTTATTGGAATTCAGCAGTGCGCCTGGCTCTCTGAATTTATTAAGCGCATCATTGAACAGTAGCAATAATACTGAAAATAAGTTGCTTAGGACTCAGGATTAAATAAGATGCGGAACTTAACTTGCCTTTTTGCTCCAGC
>CAZYCY010000247.1:0-4263 GCA_964646145.1 uncultured Thiotrichaceae bacterium | reverse complement strand
AACGGAATGGCAACGGCCATGCTGCCAAAAGCAGTTAACGCGCCCATCACAACATAGGATGGATATTGCTCCACGCCTAAAGGTGAGCCAACGTACCAGGCTGAAAATAAAATAAAACCAAGCCCTAATAAAGTGCCCGTACTCGGAAAACTATAAGCCGTGGGGACAAGTACATCGACAGTTGAGCGGGTTTCGTTACAATCCATATAATGTTTAACCAGTAATTGTTTACAGCGCTCGACAATCATTGGTAGTACCACAAGCACGGTGCCTGTTGCGAAAGCCGTTAGCACCACCTCGCCAGCGGTTGAAAGCACCTCGCGATAGCTAAAAGGTGTTGCCCAGTGAATAATAAGGGGTAGCAGCACTAAACCCAGTAGCGCGGCAGCGGCTAAGTAGACCCAGAGAAAAACCTGCAGGCGACCTAACTCTTCAACCTGTAAGGTTCCCGCAGCGGCGGCTGCAATGGCAAAAATACCTAAAGGCGCTAGTTTTGCAACGAAGGATGCAACGCCCATTAAGCTGTCGCTTACATTGCTGGTCAAACCAAGAAGCACCTCTTTATTTTTCACCTTGATTAATGCTACTCCCATCAATAATGAGAATAGAACAACGGCAGGCACAATTGTATTAGATAAAGATGAAAAAATATTTGCCGGGATGTATAAATCCAGGAAATTAAAGGTGACTGGCTCTGAAACCAGGCTAGTGCTGAAAAATCCGGCGGTCTCCCAATTTGGGTAAGCCAGCGGTAATAACAGCAAGGTTAACATTACCGCAAACCACAGCAGTAATATAACTTTAACGGCTCTGATGCCAATAGTTGACGCTATGTCACTGTCGAGTTTTCCTAAACCACCAATAATCGAGACCAGTACATAGGGAAGCACAGTCATCTGCAATAAGCGGATGTAGGCATTGCCCGCTATTTCGAGGTTTCCGGCAGGTTCGCCTACGATGATGCCTGTGCTAATACCCAGAAAGAGTGCAATAATGACACGTTGAAAGGAACTGAACTTGTTGTATAAGGTGACGATAAACATAGGCGGTGGTTGTTAGTTGTGAAAGGAGCGGGAACGCTGTTTTAAGAGCGGCACGAGTGCTTCGATCAACTGGTTAATATGTTGTTTAGTGTGTTTCGCCGAAAGTGTTATTCTTAAACGTGAAGTGCCTGCTGGTACTGTCGGTGGTCGAATGGCAGTGAGCAGAAATCCCTTTTCAAATAATTGCTGACTGATTTTCAGTGCTTTTTCATCACCGCCAATGAGTAAAGGCTGAATTGCTGTCTGACTGTTTTCCAAGGTTATATTGGCTTGCTGACAACAATGCCTAAAGTATAAAATATTATTATTTAAATTAGCCAGATGCTCCGGCTCAGTTTGAATTATTTTTAAACTGCAACGACTTGCTTCGGCAATGGCGGCAGGCATGGCAGTAGTGTAAATATAACTGCGCGCTTGTTGAATAATGGTTTCTATCAGCTCTTCACTGCCGGCAATAAAAGCGCCGGCCGTGCCTATGGCTTTACCCAGGGTTGCCATATAAACAGGAATATCATGCTGGTTTAACGAAAAGTGTTGCAGACTGCCTTTTCCGGTTTTGCCCAGGGTGCCAAAGCCATGGGCATCATCAATCATTAACCAGCTATTGGTTTTTTGGCACAAAGTGGACAAGGCAGGTATGTCGGCAATATCACCATCCATGCTGAATACCGCATCGGTGAGAACCAGTTTTTTTGAAAAATTTTGGTTAGCAACTTTGCTTGCGCTCATTATTTTTTTTTCAAGACTGCTTACGTCATTATGCAGATAACGAAAAAAATGTGCGCCACTGATTAAGCCACCATCGATTAACGAAGCGTGGTTAAGACGATCTTCAAACACAGAGTCGTTTTTATCTAACAAAGCCTGGCACAGTCCAATGTTAGCCATGTAACCAGTAGAAAATAAAATGGCTCGCGGATAACCGGTAAAATCAGCAAGTTCTTCTTCGAGCTGATGATGGGCGCTGGAGTGCCCGCTGATCAGATGCGCCGCACCACTGCCGACACCAAATTTTTTTATAGCAGTGATGGTTGCCTGTTTTAATTGCGGGTGGTTAGCTAGCCCCAGATAGTCGTTGCTGCAAAAGCTGATGATGTTTTTATCATCAACCGTCATTTCAACTTGTTGCGGCCCTTTTGTTATACGACGCGTGCGATAACGATGTTGTTGTTTTCGTTTTTCAAGCGCTTTGTGGAGGCGGTCATTGCGTGCTGTGTTGTTTTTTTTCAAAGTCGGGAGTTTATTTTTTTAGCAATTATGTCAGCATCCAGTAGTGGCATAAGGATGTGCCGTTGACGAAGCCAAGGACGGACATGCAGATTGCTTGTCAGCTTGCTTTATAACTTGTGAGGCATTAATGCCTAACTGATTAAACAGTTGTTTGTCATGGTTTTCATCCGGGTTATCAGTGGTTAATAATCGGTCACCATAAAAGATAGAATTAGCGCCGGCAAGAAAACACAGCGCCTGGGTTTCATCAGACATTTCAGTGCGACCTGCGGACAAACGTACCATGGATTTTGGCATTAGAATTCGTGCTACAGCGATGCAGCGGACAAAGTCCAGCGCATCGATGTCCTCAACACCATGTAAAGGTGTGCCAGCCACCTGAACCAGTTTGTTGACAGGAACGCTGTCTGGGTGCTGTGGCAGGTTGGCTAATTGTTGAAACAGGGAAACCCGGTCACTTTGCTTTTCACCCATGCCGAGAATGCCGCCACTGCACACCTTGATGTTTGCGGATCGAACGTGGCTAAGTGTATCGAGTCTGTCCTGATAAGTGCGGGTGGTGATGATGTCACCATAATATTCAGGCGAAGTATCCAGATTATGATTGTAATAATCCAGCCCCGCCCGTTTCAATCGCTGTGTTTGTTCATTGCTTAACATGCCTAGTGTGACGCAGGTTTCCAGCCCGATATTTCTCACCGCGATAATCATATCAATGACTTTATCGAGATTTTTATCGGTCGGGTTACGCCAGGCAGCGCCCATGCAAAAACGACTGGCGCCGTTTTGTTTGGCAAGCTCTGCTTTCTCGATGACTTCATGCAAAGGCAATAAGCGCTCACGCTCAACCATGGCGTCGTTGTTAGCACTTTGCGAGCAGTAACCGCAGTCCTCCGGGCAGGCACCGGTTTTGATGCTTAATAAGGTGCTGACCTGAACCTTATTGGGGTCAAAATGCTGACGGTGAATGGATTGAGCCTGAAACAACAGGTCGTTGAACGGCATGGAAAATAACGCGGCAATTTCTTGCTTTGACCAGTCATTGCGTAAGGTGGATGTCTTGTGTTCTAACATGGTGATAGTTTTCTGCTTGCCAACTCGATATACTGATTTGCATCTTAACACTCTAATTAACACGTATACATGGATAAAGGCAAAATGGAACCTGCGCGAAGATTGTTCTCCAATCTTTTTCCTTCACGTTGCATCCTGTGTCAGCAAACGATCATAAAATATGCCGTCAACCAGCATATTGAAATCTGTGCAGAGTGTTATCAGTTTTTACCGCACAATGTACATTGTTGCGCGCACTGCGCCTTGCCCTTATCCGAGGATATGGGTTTAGAGACAGTTAGAAAAAGTGCTATTTTATGCGGGCGTTGCATAAAACAAGATCCGCAGTTTGATTATGCATACAGTCTGTTTCGTTACCAGGATGAAGTCATCAGGCTTGTTCATAGATTAAAATTCGGTGAAAAGATCAGTTACGCAAGGTCAATCGGTGAGCTGTTATTAAAAAAGATGACTGATGAGTTGCTACCAGAGCAGGGTGAGCCAGAGTGCATCATTCCTGTTCCGCTACATAATAGTCGTCTTCGAAAGCGCGGATATAACCAGGCAACAGAAATTTCACGGCTGATTGCCAAAAAAACGGATCTACCCATCGAGCAAAACCTGGTGCTAAGGCAACGCAGTACATTGACGCAAACCGGTCTAAAAGTGAAACAAAGACAGAAAAATATTAAAGGTGCATTTAAGATGACTGCTACCTTGAATGTTAAACATGTGTTGATTATTGATGATGTCATCACTACTGGTGCAACCGTTAATGAATTGGCAAAAGTATTGAAAAAAAGTGGCATTGAACGAATCGGCGTGTTGAGTATTGCGCGTGCGCCGCTGAAAAGCTGAAACGATCACTTGCAGGATTTAGGTTATTAACCCGGCGACCAAATAGGTCGTGTTCAGGGTATTCTTGATGGTAACTTCT
>CAZYCY010000246.1:0-4276 GCA_964646145.1 uncultured Thiotrichaceae bacterium | reverse complement strand
CGAAAAGTGACACACGGATGTGTCGTTTACGCACCTAAGGATGGAATTAATAGATGCCCATTATAAAGTTGCTATTATTAAATTTCAGACTTATTATCTATCTTATTAATATACAAGGAAAATACTTTTAGTTATGAGCGCAGGAGCGAGCCATCCCATGAAAATCCTAAGCAAGTTTGTCTCAATCCAGATAAAGCTGATGTTATTAACCATTCTTCCAGTTGTGGCTGCCGCTATTATTGGTTTTAACGTGATGATGAAGCTTGATTTAACTCGCTTGCAGAATGAGCTGATCGAAGATGGCTATGAGCACATCAATTCTTTGAATCATGATTTTTTCAATCTAATCGTTACTGACGATAATAATTTAGCTGCTGATTTAACCACCAGATTACAAAATTACACATTGATAGAAAGCATCATGCTTTATGATTTAGAGCGTAATCTTGTGTTTAGTTACCACAAAAGTGGCAGCGAAAAAATCGACGCCATGCCCGAGGTGAACGTGCAAAATCACGCATTTTCGAATGGGCTGTTGACCATACTGGGGCAGGTGATTTATCAGAAATCGCTTTATGGTGAAAGTTTGATACAAATTTCTACGCAAAAAATTCAGGTATTACGCAATAACTACCTCATGCGAGGCATCGTTGTTGCCCTGGTATTTTTACTTGCATTGATTTTATTGTTTAAACAGATAAGGCGCTATTTTTTACAGCCGGTACAACAACTCGCTGACACACTAAAGCTTACGGGTGATAGTCAGAATTTCACGGCACAACTACCAGTTAGATGCAATGATGAAATTGGTCAGTTATTCACTGGATTTAACCACATGCAGAAACAAATACAACGGACAAACAAAAACTTATTGGATCAGAAATACGCGTTGGATCAACACAACCTGGTTACCGTCACCGATGCCAGGGCAAACATCACCTACGCCAATCAAAAGTTTGTTGATGTTAGCGGTTACAGTCAAAATGAACTGCTGGGGAAAAACCATCGAATTGTTAATTCCGGTGTTCATAGCAGTGAATTTTTCCAGAAAATATACGAAACCATCACAGCGGGACAGGTGTGGCATGGAGAGATTTGTAACCGAGCTAAAAACGGTTATCCCTACTGGACCAATAGCACTATCGTGCCGTTTATGAGCGAACACGGCAAGCCGCAACAGTTTATCGCCATACGCACCAACATCACCCGGCAAAAAGCGCTGGAAAGAGCATTGAGAATCAGTGAAGAACGTCTGGACATGGCTATGTCTGTGGCCAATGACGGTGTATGGGACTGGCATCTGGATGATAACAGTGTTTATTTTGACCCCCGTTATTACCTCATGGCTGGTTATCAACCGTATGCCTTTGCCGCTGAACTTGAACAGTTTCAGCAACGGGTACATCCTGACCATATAAAGCAATTGATGGTGAAGGTGCAACAATATCTGGCAGGTGAATCCAATATATTTGATGTTGAATTCAAGTTTAGAAAAGAAAATGGTCACTATATGTGGCTCAGAGGCAGGGGAAAAGTTGTAGAACGTGACGAGAATGGAAAACCTTTGCGCTTTGTCGGCACCCATTCTGACATTAGCAAACGCAAGCAAACTGAAACCAAACTGATTAAGTCGGAGTTACGCTATCGTCAGATATTTAAAAGCAGTCAGGCAGTTAAGTTAATTGTTGATCCAGAAGATGGCCGTATTATTGAGGCAAATAAAGCCGCAGCGAAGTTTTACGGTTATGGCAGAGCATCGTTAAGCTCGATGTCTATGTTGGATATTGATGCATCAGGGGCGAGTATCAAGGGTTGTATAAACAGTAAAAAGAAGACGAGTGTAGTATGCCGTCACCAGTTGGCCTCAGGCGAGTTTCGCGATGTAGAAGTCTATTCAGGTACGGTAAAAATTGGCAAAAAAGCATATCAATATTTAATTGTGCAGGATGTCAGTGAACGAATCAAGGCAGAAAAGCAACTCAGACGCGCACAGAAAATGGACGCTGTCGGGCAACTCACCGGCGGTATTGCACACGATTTTAACAATATTCTGGGTATTATTTCTGGCAATGTCACGCTGTTGGAACGGCAGTTACACGGTCATCCGTATGACATGGGCGAGAAATTACAAAAACGCATTGATACCATTAAACATTCTACACAACGCGCCATTGACTTAACCAGACAATTACTTGATTTCTCACGCAGTGAGGCGGAGAGCGTAAAAGTTGTGGATATCAATCAACTAATAACAGACATGCATAGCCTGGTTAAACATTCACTGACACCGCAGATAGAGCTAGAACACTGCCTGGCAGATAATTTGTGGGCAACAAAAATAAACCCCGGTGATTTTGAAGATACCCTGCTTAATTTACTGCTAAATGCCAGGGATGCTATGTCGGGCAGTGGCAAGATAATAATTGAAAGTAGAAACCTAACACTTGACCGGGTGCTTTGTGAAAATAATGATGAGTTATACATCGGTGACTACATAGAACTAGCAGTGAGCGATAGTGGTGAAGGTATGTCGCCTGAGCAGCAGGAGCATATTTTTGAGCCCTTCTACACCACCAAGGAACAGGGCAAGGGCACCGGACTTGGCCTGCCAATGGTGTTTGGTTTTATAAAACGTTCCGGTGGCGGCATAAAAGTCTATTCAGAGCTTGGCATAGGCACAACCTTCCGGCTTTATCTGCCGCGACACCAGGAGCAATCAGCAAAAGAAGAGCTATTGTCGATGGATAAGGTCAAGCAAAAAGGTGAGGCGCTGGTGCACGGCAGTGAAACCATACTGGTGGTTGATGATGAAGCGGCTCTGTTAGAATTAGTGCAAGCCACGTTACAGTTATTAGGTTATCGCGTGCTGACAGCAAGTGATGGCAAACAGGCATTACAGATACTTGAAGATGAACAAACGATTGACACAGGGGCTAACAAGCAAGCGGTAAATTTATTGTTTAGTGATGTGGTTATGCCCGGCATGACTGGTTTTGAGCTGGCAGAACAGGCGCATAAGCAATACCCCGAGCTTAAAGTACTACTGACTTCAGGTTATACTGAAAAAGCCATAGCAAATAAAGCACAGTCAAAATTTACCATTAATGTGCTGCCCAAGCCTTATAGTCAACATAATATGGCGCAACGGTTACGGCAGATGCTGGATGCTAGTGTAGTTGTAGTGTATTGAATAGATTGCACTAGGAGTCTGTCGGACTTAGTTGATCGTAGCGAGAGAAAGCCATTTTTAGGGCAGTTTTTCGATTATTTGAGGCGAATAGCACGGCTATTTAACGAAATTAATCGGAAAAATGGACAAAAATGGCTTTTTCGCAGTAGATTCATACTAAGTCCGACAGACTCCTAGCACTAATGATGATTAAAAAATGCATTAAGGACTCAGGATCAAATAACTTACGAAACTTAACTTGCCTTTTTGCTCCAGCTTGAATGATCTCAAATCGTTGCGTAGCGCAACTATGCGCCTTTTGAGATCATCCAATCTGAAACAAAAATTCGGCGTTAAGTTCCGCATCTTATTTAATCCTGAGTCCTTAGGGCATCTCCAATAATTCATGATTGGCGACTACGCGCTTGAGCAAATAAGACCATAATAAGCATATGCTATATCAAAAAAAATTATGTTTTTCCACTACAGGGCGCGACACCTATAATATAGGCCAGCAGATAAACGATGTTGTTGAAAAGTCAGGCATTATATCCGGCATTTGTCATCTGTTTATTCAGCATACAAGCGCTTCGTTAATATTCTGTGAAAACGCAGACAAAACGGTACGCCATGATTTAGAAAGTTACATGGCAAAACTGGTTAAAGACGGGGATGCCCTGTACCAGCACAATGCTGAAGGTGCCGATGATATGGCAGCTCATATTCGAACTATCCTGACGCAAAGCTCACTATCCATTCCGGTTTACCAAGGCAAATGTGATTTAGGTATATGGCAGGGTATCTACCTGTGGGAGCATCGTACCCGTTCACATAAACGTAATATTGTCGTTACTATTATGGGTGAATAAGACCCAATTAATTCCAGGGTGGCCAGGAGCTTGTCCGAGAATAGATAACCTACTGCAAATCCCAGAGAAGCCATAAGGTGAGCTTATCGGAATCGTTAAATATACCCTACTACGCCATATTTTAATAAACTCACCTTATGGCTTCTCTGTAATTTTCGCTACGATTTCTATTCTCGGACAAGCTCCTAGCCCTCTTCCATTTCAAAATCAGACTTGCAAGCACCGCAATCCGGACACT
>CAZYCY010000245.1:0-4285 GCA_964646145.1 uncultured Thiotrichaceae bacterium | reverse complement strand
ACCTTTTTCAATTTTGACCTCTATTCCTGGGTTGCAACTTAGCAAGCAATGTCAACCAGCTGCATTTTACGATAAGACCTGTTTCGCTACAGCATTTATTTTCAGCTTGTGGTAACAGCATTTCACGTGCGAAAATTACACTCTTTCGAATAACAAAATACACATATGTCAGCACAAATTATTGATGGCAAAGCCATTGCAGCCAATGTCAGGAATCAGATACGCCTGGACATTGAGCAGCGCGTTAAAAATAATCAACGTGCACCCGGCTTAGCCGTTATTCTGGTTGGACATAATCCTGCTTCACAAATTTATGTTCGTAAGAAACGTGAAGCCTGTGATGAAGCTGGTTTGATTTCAAAATCATACAATTTAGATGAGACAACAAACCAGCAAACTTTATTAAATTTGATTGAAACACTAAACAATGATGCAAGCATTGATGGCATTCTGGTGCAACTGCCATTGCCCGCACATATTGATGACACTCTGGTGCTGGAAGCCATTCATCCCGATAAAGACGTTGACGGTTTTCATCCATACAATATAGGTCGATTAGTGCAACGCATGCCAACACTGCGCCCATGTACACCCCATGGTGTTATCCATATGCTGAAAACCATAGGTGAAAAGTTCAAAGGTCGTCACGCAGTAGTGGTTGGCGCATCAAATATAGTGGGGCGACCAATGCACCTTGAGCTATTGTTAGCGGGTGCCACGGTCACTACTACCCATCGCTTTACCAAAGACATTGCCACACATGTAGCCAATGCGGACATACTTGTGGTTGCCGTTGGCAAACCCGGTATCGTTAAAGGCGAATGGGTAAAACCCGGCGCTACTGTGATTGACGTTGGTATTAACCGCATGCCAGACGGCAAACTTACAGGAGATGTCGATTTTAATGCAGCAGCCAAACATGCAGCATGGATAACACCGGTACCTGGCGGTGTTGGCCCCATGACGGTTGCTATGTTATTGCGTAACACCTATCTAGCGGCAGAAAAACACGATGCGATTCAAAGACAAACAGAAGGACAGCCAAATTGAATGTCACCATTTTTATAGCAATGACAAGAATAATCCTTAAAAAAGCAGTTGACCGCTCATTTATTGCACAACCTCTTGATACACTTTCAATTGCTTTTTTAAGAATAATCATACCGTGACAATCAGCAGTTTCGACAAACGGTTACTGATCGAGCAGCTACGTTATATTGAAGCGGAGCAAGTACTTGCCTGCAATGCCGAACAAACACCACATGAACCATCAAGCAGCAACGATTTTGAACACCGCCTTTGGCAACGCGCCCGCCGCCTTGTTGATTACAATAAACTATCTCTACCCGGACGAGCAGCCAGATTATCACGCTACGCGAACACTACTGCATTGATCGTAGCTGCTATTTTAGGGGTACTGGGAGTTAATTACGCAGTCACCAGTGCACACACTATTAATATCTATTGGCTATTACTGGTCTTGCTTGGTTTTAATTTTCTATCCATGCTGTTGTGGCTGGCAGGCATCAGCCTGAATATGACAGGTTTAACAACAAGCATCCTCGCCAGACTGACCAGTTGGTTACCTGAACACTTTAAAAGCAAGAACAATCCTGCTCACACTCAGGCAGACTGTGCCTGGCTTGCCTGCCATTTTTGTGGCGCTGTAGGGAAGTGGAAATTCAGCAAAATAACGCATCAGCTATGGCTGGTTTACCTGCTCAGCGGGTTAGCCATGTTGCTGATATTGCTAATGCTGCGTCAATATGACTTTGTCTGGGGCACAACCTTGTTATCAGACACCACCTTTGTCAACTTAACCGCCGCGTTGAGTGTGCCGCTTGAAGCATTAGGTTTTGCCACGCCATCGGCAGACCAGGTTATGCAAACACGAATAGGCATGGAGCACACACTAACCGTGGAACATCGCAGGCAGTGGGCACAGTTTTTACTGGGTGCGTTGTTGTGCTTTGGTATTGTGCCGCGAATCCTGCTCTGGATCTGGTCTGCATTGATGAGTGCCCGCGCCCGCCGTCGTTTCACGCTCGACTACTACCTTCCATATTACATTCACTTGCACCAGCAGCTCATGCCGCTTGCCAGCCATGGACAAATTATTGATGCCGACACTGCACCACCTGTTATTTCTGAAACACCGGATTTAACACCAGTGCCGCAGACACTTCCTGAGGAAACGCAATGGGTGGCAGTCGAACTCGGCAACAACATAAACTGGCCACCGCCATCTGTTCGCGCTGCCAACGATCTGGGACAGGTTGTTGACAGTGACTCACTGGCATCTGCTCTACAACGGCTGCAGAGCAACAATTACCCGGTAATTGCTGTGGCAGTATCGTCAGCCCGGGTAACGGATCGCGGTGTACAGCGTGTCATTTCCAGCTTGATGTCAAACCGTGAACAACGCTGGCTGGTGCTGTTACAAAACCCTCAAGACAAGCCTGTTTCGAACAAGCGGTTAGCAGCATGGTATCGGCTGGCAAAGGCGTGTGAGGTTCCTGTTGATCACGTTATTAGTATGAGCGCAGTTTAAAACCAGGCTAATACCAAAGATGAGAAATAAAAACAATAACTCAACAATTAACATCGCCGTTGTGGGCCACACCAATGCCGGCAAAACATCGTTAATCCGCACACTACTGCGTGACGACCAGTTTGGTAAGGTCGATGATGCGGCTGGCACGACACGCTATGTAGAGAAGTCAGCAGTTTTTGCTGACGGCGATGAAATATTGAATTTATTTGACACCCCCGGCTTCGAAGACTCCAGTGCGCTGCTGCATGCACTTGAAGCTTTATCGCAAACCATACAGATCAGACTGCCTACAGAGTTATTACAGACATTTATAACACAGGCAGATGATTTTCCTGATTTCGCTCAAGAAACCAAAGTGCTACGACAATCAATCAACAGCGATGTACTACTGTATATGATTGATGTGCGTGAGCCTTTACTGGGCAAATATACCGACGAGGTAGAAATATTAAGCAAAGCAGGCAAACCCATTTTACCCGTATTTAATTTTATTGCTGGCAACGAAGAAGCGCTGACGCGCTGGCGTCAGCAAATGGCTCAATTCAACTTACACTCGGCGCTGGAATTTGATACCGTTGCGTTTGATTTTGAGGCTGAAAAACGGCTCTACCAAAAACTGCAAAGCCTGCTTGAACAGCGTTATGATGCATTGCAGACACTCATCGACTATCGACAAAAAGTATGGCAAAACCTGGCGCAGGCAGCCGCACAACGCATTTTCCAACTACTAACCGAGGTCGCATGTTACCGACTTGAAGTGGCAAGTAAAAATACTATTGCACACGCTAAAGTAACATCGATACAGGACTTTGTGCGCAATGCAGAAAAACGAGCGTTACAGGACTTGCTATCCATATTTGCCTTTACGCAACTGGATGTCGATTTACAGCAATTACCGGTACAGGATGGACAGTGGGAGCTGGACATATTTTCACCGCGTATGCTAAAGGACTTCGGACTAACCGCAGGAGCTACTGCATTAAAAGGCGCAGCAGCAGGTGCCGGTATTGACCTGATGGTTGGCGGCATGAGTCTCGGTGCAGCAGCAATGCTGGGCGCAGCCCTGGGTGCGGGCTGGGCGACAGTGAGGCGTTTTCAACAAGAATTAAAAGCCAGCTGGCGTGGGCACAAATGGCTGTGTGTCGATGACAACACAGTTAGTTTATTATACCTAAGGCAACGCAAATTACTGCACACCCTGACCCGGCGCGGACATGCTGCCCAAAATAAACTGCAACTGGTGAATGACGAAAAACATTCACTTCCCAAGGGCTGGCACAAAGTAATAAAAACACTTCGCCACAAGCCTGAATGGCAACATGCTTCGTCTACCGCTGCGGACTATCAAAAAATTCAGACTCGGGTCACAGACTGGCTACTATGTAAAGGGAATTTCTAAAGACTACCGGCTTTTTCCTGCTACGGCATAACCCTTAAACAAGCAGTTAAACTTATTGAGAAGTTACTATTGCGAATGTCTAATGCGCCAAATCTTAGCCATCCTTGCTACGATTCAACTGATTTTTTAAGAATTACTGAACTAGGATTGAGTTTGTTATCCGAGTCATTCACATTAGCATTTACCACGTTTGTAAGCAGTGAAAATACAACAAATACCAGAATAGATATTGATACTCGAACAAAAAACATTATAAATACAGTAAGTTTTAGATATGCATGACGCATATTATCTTTGCAAATCATTCCAGGGTATTTCTTGCCTCCTATCAT
>CAZYCY010000244.1:0-4293 GCA_964646145.1 uncultured Thiotrichaceae bacterium | reverse complement strand
CAAGCTGGAGCAAAAAGGCAAGTTAAATTTCGTAAGTTATTTGATCCTGAGTCCTTAGTATGTTGAGATCTCAATGCAGCAAATGTTTAGTTTTTCATTAATCCGAGGCTTCTCGTATAGGGTGATGTGAATCAGGGTGACTACACATCAATAAACGCATTGTTTTTTGTAACAGCGTGGTCACCGTTTTTAATATTATCGATTGTCCATTTGCCAATACTGTAGCGTATTAATCGCAAGGTCGGAAAGCCGGCTGCTGCTGTCATACGCCTTACCTGTCGGTTACGACCTTCGGTGATCGTCAGCTCTATCCAGGATGTCGGGATGTTCTTGCGTTGGCGAATTGGCGGCTCACGTCGCCATATTTTTCTTGGCTCAGATATTATTTTTACTGTGGCTGGCTTTGTTCGTATTGCTGAATTTTGACCGCCTTTAATGTTTATACCTGTTTTTAATTGCATTAAAGCATCTCTGCTTATTTCACCTTCCACCTGAACCCAATAAGTTTTGGGCATTTTATTATTTGGCTCGGTAATTTTATTTTGTAGTTTGCCATCATCCGTAAGTACAACCAGGCCTTCGCTATCACGATCCAGCCTGCCAGCGGCATAGACGTTTTTTTGTTTGATGAAATCAGCCAGTGTTTTTCGACCTTGCTGGTCAGTGAACTGGCAGAGTACGTCAAAAGGTTTATTGAATAGTATTACCATGACTGTATACGTGACATGCTTTTCAGGCTATTAACCCGGCGGCCAAATAGGTCAGCTTGAGTGAGTTATGCAAATGTTGCGGCAGGCTGCAAATCAAACCAGCGTTGACGGCGTGCGTTGGCAGCATCAAGCCGATCGAATATTGCGTGCATGGCATGTTCGTCGATGCCTGTCCAACGCAGATCCTGTTTCGCTCCCTTGAATTTTGCATCGGTAACAATGGTAGTCAGTTGTTTTGTCATCGGTAAAATATGCTGATGCTGATCGACCAGCATTTGAATACGCTTTGCACCGCGAAACTTCATTTCAGAAATCTGGTCAATATTTTCCATAATGTGTTCAATACCGGGATATTTTTTTAGCAAATTCGATGCCATTTTATAACCGATGCCGGGGATACCGGGGATGTTATCTACTTTGTCGCCAGCCAGTGCCAGCAGGTCGGCAATCAGTTCGGGTTTTACGCCAAAGTTTTTTTCGACATCTTTGTAATGCAGGATTTTATTTCGCGCATAATCCCACCATACATCACCGGGGCGGAGTAATTGTGCGAGGTCTTTGTCGGCGCTGAGGATGGTGATTCTAAATCCGTCTTCACGTAAGCTGGTTGCCAATGTGCCGATGATGTCATCACCTTCAAAGCGATTGCTGGAAAAATCGGCAATGCCAGCAGCGCGACAAAAGTCACGGCAGTGTTTAAACTGGTTTTTGAGTTCAACTGGGGCAGGTTGGCGGTTGGCTTTGTAATCCGGGAATATTTCGCGGCGGTAGGAGTTGGTTTGTTTGGCATCAAATGCGCAGGCGATGTATTCTGGTTGTTCCAGCTCCAGTAATTCACGCAAAAACTCGGTAAAGCCATATACGGCGTTGCAGGGATTACCGTCACGGTCAACGATTTCATCTGAGTAGACGTGCCAGCCACGAAAGATGTAGATGCTACTATCAACCAGGTAGGCATGTTTTTTTATTTGTTGAGTCATTAATCGCATTTTACTTGAATATTACCTATGTTGTTGATTTTATGGCTTGCACTATCATTCGTGTTTCTATACAGGGATTATGGTCTTGAGGGCACCTCTAAAAATATAGCTTCTCAATAAGTCGGGGCGGCTGTATAGATAGAACTGCCCCCGACTTATTGAGAAGTGACAGAAAAATAGTGTAACTCTATGAATTTATGAGGTAAAATATCAGGCTGTCGATATTTTGTCTGACGCCAGTGAGTCGCTAATACTGATACCCACTTACTTGTGAAACAGTGGGGCAGTAAAATTGCATTGAAAATAAGTGAACTATCGTTGTATTATTTATCACTGATAGATTCGTAAATTGGTCATATGAACTGGGAAAAATTATGTCAGGGACATCAAGAAAAACCGTTATTGAGTTATCAAAAAAAGCCAGTCGTCTTTTTCGAGGCGGTCAACTGGAGGCCGCTGAAAGAGTATACCTGGAAGCGAAGATGATAGATGAAGATAATCCATACGTTTTATCTGGTCTGGGTGATGTCTACCGCAAGCTCAACCGTTTTGCAGAATCCGGTGCTCAATATGACGCAGTATTGAAAAAAGATAATAATAATATCTTTGCCTTACGTGGAGCTGGTGACGCACTCCGTGGTCTGAGGCAGCCGTTGCAAGCTATCCCATACTGGCTGCGTTATCTGGAGATTAATGACAAAGACAGCCATGTCATGGTGCGTATCGCTGATGCTTATCACAAGCTGGGTGACAGCGAAAATGCGATTGATTTTTATCAGCAGTCACTGGCTATCAAGCCTTATGACCCGTTTGCCTTGTTGGGTTTAGGCAATGTTTATTACGCGCAACATAATGACGAAAAAGCGCTGCATTGTTTTGAAAAACTGCTGGCTAAAAACACTTCGCATAACGTGGTCTTAATGACCATGATTGGTAACATTTATCGACGTCGAAAAGAATTTGATCGCGCCATGGATCAATATGAAAATGCATTAATGCTTGACCCAAAAAATAATTTTGCCCTGTTTGGCATGGGTGATTGTTTTCGCGGTCGCATGGACATGGGAAAAGCCGTGTACTGGTGGGGGAAAATTTTGGCTCAGGAGCCTGATAATCAGACGCTGTGGACACGTGTTGGTGATGCGCTGGTGTCGCTGAAGCGGTATGATGATGCAGCTAAGCATTATCATGCTAGCTTAAAAGTAGGATATGATTTGTATGCCATATTGGGTTTGGCTCGAATGGCGCACATTCAGGGAGATTTTGATAAAGCTTGTTATCACTGTGAGCAAGCACTAGAAGTAGATGAAAATAATAAACGTGCATTAGAAGAATTGGCGCGTATTTGTGATGATGCCGGCTTGGTTGAAAAGGCGCAAGCGGCGCGAGATCGGATAATACAATAAGTTTCTTGTAGCGAAATACCTGGCAACACTCACCTTTAGTAAATTAATCAACATGTCATACCTAACACTGATTAGTATCCTTATCGCCATTGTTGGCCTGGCGTTTACCGCCACCGGTATTAAGCGGTTTTTTCAGCGTCGCTTAATCAATGGTATGGCACTGGAGTTTTCTGGCTTGTTCTTCCTGGCACTGGCGAGCGCAAGCTTTTTGCTGGCTTCAAATTTATACACTTACCAACGTCTGGTTTTTGAACAAGCAGTTGCCGAAATTACCTTTCAAAAACTTGCCAACCAGAAATTCCGTGCAGCAATCAGCACCCTGGATTCGGATTTCCAGAAGG
This sequence comes from uncultured Thiotrichaceae bacterium, assembly GCA_964646145.1. GTDB lineage: Bacteria > Pseudomonadota > Gammaproteobacteria > SZUA-229 > SZUA-229. Next base: position 856 of record CAZYCY010000244.1, on the reverse strand, counting down.
TACTTGATTTATACGGTGACGAGTGGCAACTTGATGCACAGGTACTGACCTGGCGAGGCGTGGCAAGTTTGATGGGGTTGGATGCGAGCTATCGCCTGCACAGAATAGCAGGGCGCTATATTAATATTAAGGACGAGCAGCAGCGTCCACGCAGTGTGTATTCACTGCTAAAAAAGCCTGCTTATATTGAAGATGAAAAATTCGACTTATGGCCTTTTTTTTATAGACACCAAAACTGGTTGCGCCTGGTCGACGCGGCATACGGCAGTGCGGTGTTTTTACCGATGACTGATGGCGCTAAATACAACATCGCAATCAGTCGAACCGGGTTAATTGCCCGCCCCGCCAATGATGAAGCGCGTAAAGCCGTCAGCCAGTGGATTGGGCTATAAAAAACCTTTGCGGCTAAATTATTTTCATTAAATTTCACGTAACTACTCAGCGTATTATCTCAGTAAGGACTCAGGATTAAATAAGATGCGGAACTTAACGTCGAATTTTTGTTTCAGATTGGATGATCTCAAAAGGCGCATAGTTGCGCTACGCAACGATTTGAGATCATTCAAGCTGGAGCAAAAAGGCAAGTTAAGTTTCGTAAGTTATTTGATCCTGAGTCCTAAGGATGCAGGTTGTTGATTTTTCAGGCTTCTGCAACATGGATGTTGCAGTAGAGCGTACATGGATGTATTTACAGCGTCCTGAAAAATCAATAACCTGCATCCTTTTCTTAAATTACGCTGAGTAGTTACAATTTCACTACTGTTTTGTAACGTCTCAATAAGTCGGGGCCGCCCATCATTCTGAGAGTAGTGCCACATGGATGTGGCGATTACGGAGCAAAGGATGGACACGCCGT
>CAZYCY010000243.1:0-4297 GCA_964646145.1 uncultured Thiotrichaceae bacterium | reverse complement strand
AGAGATGCCCTTATGTAATTCAAACGTAAATGAACAATATTGCAGCCGCATTGTCGGTATATTGTTGATTATAAAATGAAACATTTTGAGTCTTTTTCATAATATCTTGATGAGTAAAAATGGCTCTCGGACAAGCCCCTGGTTTCCTGTTTTTCATTAGAAAACATGCTTCTGCATTTAACTTGGCACTATTATGAGGTCAGGATGCAGGTTCTTGATTTTTCAGGTCGCTGTGAATACATCCATGCTACAGATACCTGAGTAGTGGCACAAGGATGTGCCGTTCACGAACCAAAGGACGGAGAAATCAATAACCTGCGTCCTGACCATAGTACTGTGCTGAGTTAAATGCAGAGGCATGTTAGAAAATTTGTTAATCACCGACTATTAACGGTGTTTCCTGCCTCAATCAGGAGTAGGATTTAAGGAGTATTATGGCAAATAAACGCGATTTGGTGGTTATAGGAGGTGGAGCAGGTGGTCTGGTGGTGGCCAGTGTCGCCGCACAACTTGGTCTGGATGTTGTGTTAATAAACAAGCAGGAAGCGATGGGTGGTGACTGCCTGCATTATGGCTGCATACCGAGTAAGGCATTAATAAAGAGTGCTGCAATAGCGCATGGGTTTTCTCATGCAGATCGCTGGGGCTTGCCTGCTGCTAAGCCGCAAATTGATATGCAGGCGGTAAACCAGTCGATTAAAAATGCGATTGATAACATTCAGCTGCATGATAGTCGGGAGCGATTTGAGTCACTGGGTTGCGAAGTGGTTATCGGTGAGGCGGTTTTTACTTCTAGCTCGGCTATTGAGGTTGAGAATAGAAAAATTGAGGCTAAATATTTTGTTGTTGCCACTGGTTCATCAGCTTTTATACCTCCGGTAAAAGGGCTGCAGCGGATAAATTTCTTAACCAATGAAAACATGTACAGCTTGCCTTCATTGCCTGAAAGCATGATTGTCTTAGGCGGAGGTGCTATTGGTATCGAGATGGCACAGGCTTATGCTCGTTTAGGTACTGAAGTTTCTATAGTAGAACGGGCACCTCGGCTATTGCCTACAATGGATAAAGAGATATCGGCAATATTGTCCAATGTTTTAATCGAGGAAGGCATTTCAATATATGTCAACAGTGAAGTGCTTGAAGTCACTGAGAGTGACGGTGTGAAACAAATAATACTAAAAAATGGTGAAAAGCATCTGGCACAATCTTTGCTGGTGGCAGTTGGGCGCAGACCGGAGCTAAATTCTCTGAACCTTAAAAAAGCCGGGGTGAATTTTGATGGACGGGGCATTAAAATTAACAAAAAAATGCAGACCAGTAACAAAAGCATATATGCCTGCGGTGATGTTACCGGTGAAATACCATTAACCCATGTGGCTGAACTACAGGCTGGCATAGTCATTGCGAACATGATTTTTAAGATTCCAAAAAAAATTAGTTACAATGTTATACCCTCAGTCGTTTATAGCGACCCGGAAGTGGCGCAAGTTGGGCTTAGTGTTGAACAGTGCCAGCAATTAAAAAAAGCTGAAGTGCATCAGTTTGACGTGTCGCAACTGGATCGAGCAATAACCGACAATACTAAAATAGGGCTGGCAAAAATTTTAACCAGCCGGGGCAGAGTGGTTGGTGCGCATATTATTGCGCCACGAGCGGGTGAACTCATTCATGAGCTGGCACTGGCAGTTCAGGAAAATATGAAAATTTCAAAATTAAACTCACTGGTTCACGCCTATCCTACTTATTCACAACTTAACAAACGCCTTGCCGGACAGTACTATAAAGACCGTTTATTTAATCCATATACTAAAAAAATTGTGATGTTCCTTAACCGCTATTTCTCTTAAAAAAACATGAAAAATACTTTTGATTTATTGGTGAACACCGACTTTCCAGCGATAAAACGTGCTCAACTTGAAACCTTACAGGTTAATCTGGGTTATTTGTGTAATCAGCAATGTTTGCATTGTCATGTCGATGCCAGCCCGCGTCGTAAAGAAATTATGACGGCAGAAACGGTTGCCGATGTGGTTAATTTTTTAAAACAAAAAAACATTAAAACGCTGGATTTAACCGGTGGTGCACCGGAGATGAACCCTGAATTTTGTTCACTGGTCAAGCAAGCTGTTGCTATGGGCGTGCACGTTATCGACCGCTGCAATTTAACCATTCTGTTAGAGCCTGACTTTGAGGAAATAGCCGCATTTCTGGCTGAGAATAAAGTAGAAGTGGTTGCTTCCCTGCCATGCTATTTAAAAGAAAATGTAGATGCACAACGTGGCAAAGGCGTATTCAGTGACAGCATAAAAGGCTTGCAGTTATTAAACCAGTACGGCTATGGAAAGCAGCAGGCATTACAGCTTAATCTGGTGTATAACCCGCAGGGTATAAATTTACCGCCGTCACAAAATGAGCTTGAACCCACGTATAAAAAAGAACTACAGCAACGTTTTTCGATCTGCTTTAATAATTTGTACACCATAACCAATATGCCGATCAAACGATTTGGCAGTACCTTGTTATCGAAAGGTTTATTTGATGAGTATATGCAATTATTAAAAACTGCTTACAGTAAAGAAAATTTATCCGGCGTGATGTGTCGCAGCACTTTAAGTGTGGACTGGCTGGGCTATGTTTATGATTGTGACTTTAATCAGATGTTAGGGTTGCCAGCTGGTTTGAACGCGGATATGGCGGTTGACATGCTGCCTAAAAAAACGCACATTAACGAGCTGTTACAACGTGATCTAAAGGGTCAGAGTATTGCTATAATGGATCATTGCTATGGCTGTACTGCTGGCTTTGGTAGCAGTTGTGGCGGGGCATTAATTTAAGTGAAATAACCCACGTCCTGACCATGGTACTGTGCTGAGTTAAATGCAGAGGCATGTAAATAAATGATAAAAATATCAATTATTATTCCTGTTTTAAATGAAGAAATAAACTTACCTGAAGCATTAAACAGGTTACAGCCTTTTCGCAAAGCTGGTCATGAAGTGCTTGTAGTTGATGGTGGTAGTAGCGATAACAGTTTAGCACTTGCTCAACAGGGTGCAGATTTGACCATTGTGTCAAAAGCAGGTCGAGCGACACAAATGAATAATGGCGCTGCGGTGGCGACAGGTGATGTATTTTTGTTTTTACATTCGGACACCTTTCTTCCAGAAAATGCGCTGAACATGATTGCCGGTAATTATCCAGTAGAAAACTACTGGGGACATTTTGATGTTCGATTGTCGAACAATAAATTTATTTACCGAGTTATCGAGCAGCTGATGAATCTTCGTTCACGAATAACTTCTATTGCCACTGGCGATCAGGTATTTTTTATCGAACGAAAACTTTTTAAACGCATTGCCGGTTTTCCTGAGATTGCCCTGATGGAGGACATTGCCATTAGTCGCATGCTCAAGAAGCAGTCACCGCCTATATGTTTAAAACTAAAAGTAATAACCTCAAGCCGACGCTGGGAAAACAACGGTGTGTTTGCAACAGTTTTATTGATGTGGAAATTGCGTCTATTCTATTTTTTTGGTGTATCGCCAGATAAGCTCAAACAATACTATTACTGATGAATTATTCTGACACCATCATTTTATTGTTTGCCAAGGCGCCCGTTGCAGGTAAAGTTAACACGCGTTTAATTCCTGATATTGGCGTTCATGCAGCAACGCAATTACAACATGATTTAATACATCAACGCTTGTTGATGTTAACCCGGAATAATCTTTGTTCGGTGTGCTTGATGTGCGCACCGGATGCGCAGAATGACTTTTTTTTACAGTGTGAAAAGCAATATCCAATTACCCTGTTGACACAATCAGGTACTGATCTGGGGATGCGTATGTCAAATGGAATAAAACACGCTTTGCAGAAATACGACAATTGTATTGTCATCGGCACAGATGCGCCGGCACTGGATGAAGTGTTAATCCAGCAGGCAATAGAAAGCTTAAAAGCCGGTATAGAAGTCGTTCTTGTGCCAGCTGAAGATGGCGGTTATGTCTTGGTTGGTATGCAAAATTCACATGAGAATTTATTTCAGAATATTCGCTGGGGCAGCAATGAAGTTATGCAGCAAACAAGAAACAAACTTAAAAAAAATGACCTTTCATTTTTAGAGTTGGGTACTTGTTGGGATATTGATCGGGTAGAAGATTACCAGCGTTATCTGGCGCTTGGTTTAGCCTTAAAAAATCAGTTGCATCGCAGCGAGGATGGCTAAGGTGCTGAAGGTTAAGGTTTAGGGTATCTCTATTTATTCTGGAGGTGAAGATTGAGATTCAAAATAGGTCAG
>CAZYCY010000242.1:0-4309 GCA_964646145.1 uncultured Thiotrichaceae bacterium | reverse complement strand
CCTTACCTGGATAATACGCTGAGTAGTTACGATTAATGTAGAGAAATACTCAAGTTCAAGTTGTTTAAGCAATAGAACTACACCCAATTGAACAAATGTAATTTTTAGGCTCACTTTACTTCACACACCAGTCAACTCACTGGCCAGCAATTCACTTTGCTCTAACACTCTATCAGCTTCTATCCGTGCAACATCGGGAGGGTAGCCATATTTCATCAATACTTTTTTTACCATAAGCCGTAGCTTTGCCCTCACATCATCTCTCTTGTTCCAGTCAACCGTTGCATTTTTGCGGATAATTTCAACAATCAAATGAATCAACTCTTTCATTTTATTATCTTCTAAAAACGCAGTAGAACTATTTTGGGAAAGGATAGAGTAAAAGGCATGTTCTTCAGATGTTAAACCTAACTCATCAGCTTTATTGTCTTCCAGCTTCATTTCGCTGGCAATTTCAGCAAGCTCCTTGATAATCTGCGCCGTGTCAATTTGATTATTGTGATACCGCTTAATGACATTAGACAACATTTCTGAAAACTTTTTACCTTGTATTATATTTTTCTGTTTTCTTACTTTCACCTCATCATTCAACAGTTTTCTAAGTAATTCAAAAGCAAGATTTTCATGCTTCATGTTTTTAACTTCAAGCAAAAACTCTTCAGACAATATATCCAGTGACGGTGTATTAATTCCCGCAGCTTCAAAAATATCAACCACACCATCACTGCTCAATGCGTCATCAACAATTTGCTTAATGGTCGACTCTACTTGCTTATCTGTTTTTCCACCACCTGGAGTAAACTTATTAATCCTTGATTTTATAGCCTGAAAAAACGCTACTTGATCTTTTATTTTTTCAGATTCATAACTTGGTACAGCCATTACATACAACTTTGAGAGAGCCGTAACTTCAGATAAAAACCGCTGTTTAAGCTTCTCATCATTTAAAATAAAATTCTGACTTGCCAATAATATTTTAAGTTTTTCTTCCGTTGGAGATTCAAAATATTCTTGATACTCAAAGCCATGAAACATTTGATGCACTACTTCAAATTTAGCTTGCATGGCATCAATAATATCTGAAAGTTCAACAACGGCCTTTCCTTCACCTCCACTTTCAGTATAAACAGACATGGCAGCGCGTAAGTCCTGCCCAATACCAATATAGTCAACAATTAAACCGCCTGGCTTATCTTTATAAACTCGATTGACCCTGGCAATAGCCTGCATCAAAGCAGCACCTTGCATTTTCTTATCAATATAAAGAGTATGTAGCGGTGGTGCATCGAAACCAGTCAGCCACATTGACTGTACAATCACCAACTTTAATTCATCAAAGCTATCTTTAAGCCTCACAGCCAATAGCTTTCGATCTTTCTTATTGCTATGGTGAGGCTGAAAACTGATCGGATCATCTGAGGAACTGGTCATCACCACCTTAATGACACCTTTATCTAAATCTTCGCTATGCCAATGTGGACGTAAGGGCGGAACATCTTCCGCCCCTACAATATGAGCATACAAATCCACCGCAATTTGGCGCGTCATACAGACAATCATAGCTTTGCCTTCAAATACTGCCTGCCTCTCTTCGAAGTGCGTAACAATATCTTTGGCTATATCTTTTAACCGATCAGGATGACCAACAACTGCATTTATTTGTGCATTCTTCTTCTTGGATTTCTCAATCTGCTCCTCGGTTGCACCGTCAATATCATCAACTAAGCCATCTATTGTTTCACTAACATCGTCATTAAATTTAATTTTTACCAAACGACTTTCATAACTTAGCGCTACCGTTGCCCCATCCTTTACAGCTTGTGCAATATCATAAATATCGATGTAATTACCAAAGACCTTTTGCGTATCTCTATCTTCTTTTTCAATGGGAGTGCCGGTAAAACCGATATAGGTAGCATTTGGCAACGCATCTCGCATGTACTTTGCATTACCATATTTAATGTTTCCTGTAGCATCGATCTTACCAGTGAAACCATACTGGCTGCGATGTGCCTCATCAGCCACCACAACAATATTCCCACGTTTTGACAAGGTATCAAACACACTGCTACCATCTTCAGGATAAAATTTCTGAATAGTAGTAAATACAATGCCTCCACCAGAAACTTTGAGTAGTTCCTTTAGCTCAGCACGAGATTTTGCTTGTACTGGTGTTTGCCGTAACAGTGATGTACAGTTTCCAAACGTAGTAAACAGTTGATCATCCAAATCATTTCTATCGGTCAGAATAACAATGGTCGGATTTTTCATAGCTGGTTCAACAACCAGTTGACCTGCATAAAAAACCATAGAAAGAGATTTACCACTACCTTGAGTGTGCCAGACCACACCTGCTTTCATATCGCCATTAGCCTGGTCTTTAACCGAAGACAAGCCATAAACCTCAGGATCTTGTTTTATTTCACTTGCCGTGTTTATACTTGCCGTCTTTATCATGGAACCTTCTGTATTTATGGCTCTCAATGTAGATCGAATAGCTTTTTCTACAACATAATATTGATGATAAGCTGCAATCTTTTTAATTTTAACTAACGACAGCAGTCCAGTTTTTTCATTTTTTATCTCTTCAGATTCAAACACGGTATTAAAACGGATCAATTTTAATAGTACGTCCTTTTCAAGCATCCGAGCTGCCATGATTTGTAATTCAGGCAAAATACCATTGTCTTTTTTCAACGGTGACTTCCACGCCAAAAAACGTGAATATGGGGCAGACACTGTGCTGGTACGCGCATCAATGCCATCAGAGATAATGCACAATGCGTTGTAATTAAAAATAGATGGAATTGCCGTTTTATAATTTTGAATTTGAGTATAGGCTTTTTCCAAGGTCGCCTTCTCACTGATGGCACTCTTTAGCTCAACCACCACCAATGGTAAGCCATTAATAAACAGCACTATGTCCAATCGTTTAGATTGATTATTCTCCTTAATAACAAACTGATTAACTACCCAGAAATTATTATTTTTAGGCGTTTCAAAATCAATTAATCTCGCCTGCAAACCAATAGATTGCCCCTGTTTGAAATACTCCACCGTGATCCCATCGGTTAACATATGGTGAAATTTTTCGTTATTGCTCATGATATCGTTAGCACCGAGATGTAGAACATGCTGATAAGCCTCTACACGCGCCGATTCTGGTAAATCAGGATTTAATTTTTTAAGCGAGGCTTTAAACTGTTTGTCTAAAACCACACTATCAAAAGCATCTCGCTCAAGCTCAGAAGCATGGAAATAATCATATCCCTGACTTTTAAGCAGATTGATTAGATTTTGTTCAATGTCATCTTCATCTAAATCAGTCATTATTGTTCTCAAGATTAGCAATTACTTTGTCAAAATCAGATATATAGTTTCTATCCTGAATCACTCGATATTTTTCATATTCGCCTTCCGCCTTCAGCTTTGCCTTAAGTGCTGAAACCTTACCTTTATCCAACAATATCGGGTAATCCGACAGTTCTAAAAACTTATCCAGAAAGACAATCCAATCTTGCATATTCATCACAATGCCACGACTGGCTCTATTTTCCGCAAGATCTAAATACGCAGAAACAATTCTTTCCAGCTCTTTAAGGTGGGCTTGCTCAAGATAGTTTTTAGCAATCGAAACATCAGATTTAAGGATTTTACCCTCAGGTGCATTTTTCCAGCTTGTTAAGCCCATATAAATCCTGCTGGCATCAGCTTCACTATAAATAATCTCTGCTGCCGTCTTCCCCTGAATTGCCCAATGCATTTTATTTTGAGTGCTTGCGAAAAAACTCTGTGTTACCAGCGCAGCAACATCGTAGTCGGCAGACAAGGCATAAATATCGGTTATTTTCTGATAAAACCTCCGTTCACTAAGCCTGATTTCGCGGATGCGCTCAAGCATTTCATCAAAATAATCTTGTCCAAAATGTTTAATTTGTTTAAGCTTGTCATCATCCATGGCAAAACCTTTGATGATATATTCATGCAAGATTCCAGTGGCCCATTTTCTAAACTCGATTGCCCGGTGGGAGTTGACACGATAACCAACGGCAATGATTGCTTTTAGGTTGTAGTATTTAGTTCTGTAATTTTTACCATCTTCAGCAGTATGTGCAAAATTTGCACATACTGAAGTTTCGCTTAATTCTTCCTCCGAAAATATTTTTTTTAGATGTTTTGTAATAACCGTTCTATCTTTCTCAAAAAGTGCTGCTATCTTTTTTTGAGTTAGCCATAAAGTTTCATTTTGAAACAAAACATCTATATTGACTTTTCCTGTTGCTGTTTGAAACAAAACAAAGTTGGAAAA
>CAZYCY010000241.1:0-4338 GCA_964646145.1 uncultured Thiotrichaceae bacterium | reverse complement strand
TAAGGAGTTGTTATGAAATAAACGTAACAACTCCTAAGTGTTGGGGATGCCACCGGCAATCACCAGTGCAAAAACAAAGGCAAATACCGCAAAGCCTTCTACAATAGCCGCTGGAGCCAGGGAAAGACCAAAGATTTCTGGCTTCGCTTTTGCTACATTAATGGCTGAAGCACAGGTTTTACCCTGCTGGATTCCGCTATACATCAGTGCCAGACCTGCCATGATACCAATGCCAAACAAGGCACCACCATTAGCAGCCGTTACCTCTCTCTGCAAGGTAAACATAACCACAATGCCATAAATAACTTGTGAGGAAGGCATCACCGATACGCCAATAAAGCGTCCATAGCCACCTTCTGATTCAAGCATGGCGCCTATCGCTGCTTGTCCAGCAATCGCACAGCCGAAAATGCTACCGATTGCGCCAAGAGCCATGACTCCATACATACCCGTCCAGCCCAGTGCTATAACAAATTCGTTCATTCAATTATCTCCTTTTTTGAAAAAGCTTTGAAGGCATAGCCTTCATCAGTTAATCCCCAATTAAAAAACTCAATAACGTTCAGTCGTAAGCCATGTACAACGGCACTCATTAAGCTCAATAAAATATTAAGGCTGTGACCCAGCAACAGAATAAGCAAGCTATACAGTAATCCTGGTCCTTCTATTTCTCTAGCCTGCACCGCCAGGTTATTAAAAGTCAAGGATAAAGATGTGCCCGCAAGACCTAATGCGAATAAACGTAAATAGCTTAAAATATCACCAAAAATTTTGCTAACACCGGTCATACCTTGCAATCCATCCAGAATGCGCATAATGATATCTAATGGTTTTTTAATCTTGCGGTTACTGCTAAACAGAAAAATAACGGCAAAACCCAGCCCAATCTGCACTTTTCCAAGGCTCGAATACCAGACGGCTGGATACTCAAAAGATTGATCAAACCAGAGTAATAAAGCACCAGACATGATTAGAATCCAGCCTACTGGCACCAGCCATGTCATGCCCTGCTGCCTTATTCGCCAGGCTTTGTGCAGGTGAGCAAATGATAAATGCAATACACCTATAGCGACTGATAAATGCATCATGCTATCAAAATCATTTATCTCAAGGATTTTCAGCATTCCAATTAGCGAGTCTTCAGCAGGCGCTACGCCAAAATAGCTGCCAATCATAACGCCCCAGATAAAAGAAAATGAAACCAGCGTCAAAATCAGAGTACGGATACGCAATCCTGTTACGGTTTTCCCCATGGATTGCCAAAAGGTAGCCAACAACACTGCAAAGATCATTGCATAGCCAGCATCTGACATGATCATGGCAAAAAACAAGGAAAAAGAAAAAAATACGGTAACTGATGGGTCCCAATCCCAATAGCCGGGAGTCTGGTAGAATTTCACCAGGTCTTCACCCGCAGCCAATTGTGTTGAATTTACCATCAGGGTTGGAGGTGCCTCATCAGGTTCGGGGTCTTCTATTAAAACAGCAAGGTTACATTGTTCGGCATATTCAGATAACGATTTGGTTTTCTGTTCTGGTATCCAGCCCTGTACAGCAAATATTTCAGCTGTATCCAGAGTCTGTTCAGCAGCATGTAGCTGTACCGCTTCATCTTCAGTGCGAGTAAGGTTTTGGGTAATTAAATAAATCCATCTGGTCAATGATTCGCGCTCGGCACGACAATCTTCTAACTCAAGCTCGGCTTCATTCAAACTGGTTTGTAGTTCGCTCAGTGACAATTTGCCGATGTGTGTTCGCAATACAGGCATTGCATTTGCCTGCGGTTCTTCTTTAGCGACGACCACTACATAAGCAAATCGATTATTACGTTGTACGATTTCCCATACCAAATCCTGTGTTGCTAAAGTTGTTAACTTAGCTACGGGGACAACATAAAACCAAAGTTTGTAACCTGCCAGAAGGTTACCTTCCGGTAATTTAAAATCACCCCAGGGAGCGACTTCCTTAATGCGTGCAATCAGGAAATCACGTTTATCTGATACATCACGTATACTCTGTTGAATGGCAATGGTTTTTTTAACTATTTCTTCAATATCAAAATGCGTGCTTTGCTTATTCTGGTGACGTTTGTTTGGGCAGGCGGCTAAAAATTTAAGTACTTTGTAGGTATTTTCCGGGCGTTCAGGTGCTGCTTTTTCCGGTTCAGCCAGTGGCTCTCTTAGTGATACCAGATGCAGCGACCCCACTGCTTGCAAGTCGTCAAGTATTTGTTTTTTTTCTGTAATCAAACCGCACAGACTGACTTTTTTTAATCTGGCAATACTCATGACTGATGCTCCCGTAGTCGTTTGCTTTTTGCCAATTTTGCATTGATTACAGCAGCACGCTCAGAATCCGATAAATGAACCTTGATTCTTCTAATATTGTTCCAGGTTTTTGGTATAAGAACTTTGTCGAATAAGTTGACTCTTTGAGTAATAACTCTAACCGCATCATCAAGCAGGAGCAGCCTTTTTTCTTCAACCTGAAGACGAATCTGTAACGTTAACAAGCCTTTTAATTTTTCAGCAACACCATCTACCCAGTGAGGTTTTGCCAATAATGAATAAGCTCTGACTTCAATATTAACCGTCTGTAACAGTGGCATATGTGCCCCCATTATATTTTCTTGCCCGAGTTCAACCCCTTTTACCTTAACCAGATTTTCTAAATCTACATTATCATTGGATAACATTGGAATTTCTTCTGCTATGGTGCGGCTAAGTTTATCAAGCTCAATTTTTGTCTCAGCCAGCGCCAGTTTTGCTTTTGCTCTCTGACGCATGAGTTCCTGACGTTTGAGATCCAGTGCTGGCAAGAACTGCTTGTAGGTTTTCAGACTCGCTGTTTCTTTACTGAGTGCTGATTTGTTAAGCTGCAACTTTGCCATTTCAGGCAACCTGCTGTTTTGGATAGTATTTATCTACCAGAGCTTGTTTCATCAATAACTCCTGTGGCTCAAAACATTCTGCCAGGGTTGTCCAGCCGAGGTTCAAGGCATCTTCAAGAGGCAGGGAAATATTAATGTCCATGAATCGTTCACGAAACAAAGCGCCAAATTTAAGGAGTTTCAAATCATAGGGTGAAAGTTCAAATGCCATTGCCTGTTTTTGTTCGGCATCTTTTGCACCGGCATAAAAACGAATCATGGTGTTCATGATCTGAGAGTGATCCTCCCTGGTCACAGAACCAATCACATGTTGCTTCAATCGAGATAAGGAACCGAATGGATCGATCACGCCTTCATGCAGATAAAACTGACCTTCTGTTATATAACCCGTATTATCAGGTACTGGATGGGTAACATCGTCACCAGGCATGGTGGTCACTGTTAAAATGGTAACAGAGCCAGCGCCTGAGTAATCACAGGCTTTTTCATAACGCCGTGCTAACTGGGAATACAGATCACCCATATAGCCCCGGTTTGAAGGTACTCGTTCCATGGAAATACCCACTTCTTTCATGGCATCGGCATAGGCAGTCATATCAGTCATCAGCACTAACACACGCTTGCCTTCTTCGACAGCAAATTTTTCGGCTACGGCGAGTGCCATATCCGGTACTAACAAACGCTCTACGATAGGGTCAGCCGCTAGATTGCAGAACATAATCGTTCGTGCAAAAACACCAGCATCTTCAAAGGCGGTTCGAAAAAAATGATAATCATCAAAAATCAGACCTAAACCACCAAATACAACAATATCGGCATCTGCCTGTATGCCAATACGGGCAAGAAAAGCATTGTAGGGTTCACCTGAAACTGAAAAAATTGGGATCTTCTGGCTTTCGACCAGACAGTTGAAAACATCAATCATCGGTATATCGGTACGGATCATTTTTGATGCAAGCACCCGTCGCATTGGATTTACAGACGGTCCGCCAATGGCTACTTTGGGATCATCCGCCAAGGCCGCTCCCCCATCCATAGGATTCCCGGTACCATCGAAAACACGGCCCAGAATATTGTTTGAATAGGTAACCTGCATTGGATTACCCAGAAAATGTACTGAGGAACGGGTAGAAAATCCTTTGGTACCAGAAAACACCTGCAGGGAAACCTGGTCATTATTAATATTGATAACCTGAGCTAATGAATGCAAACCGCCCGGGTCATTAATCATGGCAAGATCATAAAGGCGTGTAGTAGGTTCAGACATTCCAGTATCTACAGGCACAAACACTTTAATAATATCGCCAATGATAGAAAGTATTTTAGTGTGCTTTATTAGATTTTTGGTCATGCGAGCTGATTTCCTATCTTAAAGAGCCTCTTACAAAACTAAAAAAACGAGGAATGTTTTTAACAGAGAGGGCTAAAAAAAGAAAGCTTAAAAAAAC
>CAZYCY010000240.1:0-4353 GCA_964646145.1 uncultured Thiotrichaceae bacterium | reverse complement strand
CTAGAGTTAATCATCAGAGAAGAAGAGCAGTGGCACAGGATGTGCCATCTACGAAGCAAAGGATGAGGGTATCATCAAGCTTCAAAGAAATGAATATCTGATGTAGGTAGTTAAATGACGGCGCTATTAACCCAAATATATTTATAGGACGCTGATCACTTAGCTTCTCATTGCCACGCGGTGCGTGGCAATGAAGGCGCACAGGCTATTCGCTTGCAATATCTACAGTTTTTGGCATAACCGTTGTTAAACCCAGGGATTGCCACATCTGCATACCACCACGATAATAATAAAGTTTTTCTGCCGGATAACCTAACTCCAATAAGGCTTTAATAGCATATGGAGATTGGTCACACCATGGTCCATTGCACCAGAGTAATAGCTTTTTAGCTTCACTAAAATCCCACTCTCTGGTTTTTTGATCACCCTCTAAAAAACCAAAGCTTTCGACCATGCGCAACATCGAATTCACATTACCGCGCTGTACAGCACCCAAACTTTCTAAAGTTTCGATTAGTTCAAAATCGCCTTCATCTTTTAAAAAAACAGTGAACGGAATATTAATTGAGCCCGGAATGGTGCCTCTTCTATACCAGCTTGTGGTGCGAGCATCAACAAGTACACCTTTACCGCGAAACATCGAAGTCTCCATAAATTTAATCAGTTCCAGTTCACCAACGGTTGTTACACCTTCGCCGACCTGAAGAGGTGTAATACAAAATGGCGGGCAGGGACGCGACGTTTTCGTAAAAGAACCTTCAATAACGTGAGAGGTGTTCTGGATACGGGAGATTTTTATCAGCTCGCTGCCATCATGGACGGTGCTGAAGCTTTTGTCTTTGGTGATTTTTACGGCGACCTCTCTCGCTTGCACGTTAAATGAAAGAGTAATGGCAACCGTTAGAATAATACTGGTTAATGTGTTTTTCATAGTGATCCTCTAGATTATTGCCTCAAAAGATTCAAAATATTTTGGCGAATGGGTTCAAGCTCGGCCGGTGAAGCTTTTTTATATTGATAATATACGGTATTTTGATCATTAGTATTCAGCCTGCGATAAAAAACAAAAGTACCATAAAAATGCTGCTTGAGAAGTGCTGCGAACTCATCCTGAGCCAGACCAGGAGGCAATGTATCACCCTCCAGATCGCCTTCCCAGCTCCAATTTTTTTTGGTTATTTCTGGCTCATTGTCACTTATTTTTTGCTTATCTTTAAGTTGTCCCCTTTGATCAAGCTTTAGATCTTCCGCTTCACTTTCCAGCATTTTTAAATACTTCTCTTTACTGGCCTGAGCGTTGAATGCACACAGCAAAACAGTAAAGCATATGCTATAAAGTACAAATTGTCTGAAAGACACCACCATTTACAAAACCTCGATGATTATAAAACTTGGCTATTCCTGAAGGTTAGCAATACTGACAGCACAAGCTCCCGCAGCGTCAGAGTCAACACATAGAATCCACCTAAGATATCTAATCTTATAGTACAAGAAACACAAAATGATACAAATTGGTATTTTAAAAAAATGTTGCCATTAACTTGTGGTAAAACAACTTGAGATTTATTTTTTCAAACAGATGAAACCTGACTCAGATTTTTTTAAAGGGAGCTTTGCACGATACAGGCACATTTTTACTCATGCAAATGCATCGTGCAAAGACCTCTTACTTCTGAATTGAATGAAAAGCATGCCCTGAACACGACCTATTTGGCCGCCGGCGCAAGATTTAGCTGAAGCTCACATAAACCAGATTAAACTTGCCATGCGTCCAGTTCTTTGTTGACGACGAAAAGAATAAAACTTCTGATTTTCGCGGTAAGTACAAAATTCACCGCCTGCGATTTTTTTAATACCCAGTGCCTGCAATTCAATACGAGCTAATTGATAAATATCGCATAAATAACGCCCTTTTGTGGCTGCGACAAAGGCTGAATCGTTTAAGCGGCTTTTAGTCGTGAAGGCCTGATAAACCTCCTCCCCCACTTCGAATGCCTGCGCCCCGATGGCAGGACCGAGACTCACCAGTATCTCATCTGCTGAGGAACGCATTGTCTTGACAGTATTGCTGATAATGCCTGCATGCAAACCTCGCCAGCCTGCGTGAGATGCGGCAATTTCTGTGCCATTTTGATTGCAAAAAAACAATGGCAAACAATCAGCAGTCATCACTGCACAAACCACTCCCTTGCTGCATGTAACACTGGCATCCGCCTGTACATAGCTCTCGCGCTCAAGAATGCCAGGCTCATCAATATTTAACACCATATCGCTGTGTACTTGATTTAACCAGACAGGCTCTGCAGGCAAAGCTAACTCCGACCTCAGCTTGTCACGATTACTTTTGACCGCCTGCGGCTCATCACCCACATGCAGAGCAAGATTATATTCAGAGAAATCGCCACTGCTAACACCACCAGTCCTTAATGTTGTAATTGCCCGTATATTGAGCGGCTTACCCTCAGACCAACTTGCCACAAGGTATGAAGATTCAGCGCTCATGCGTTTGTATGTCAGTCTGCAATAAACTGATTAATTGCTGCATGTCATCCGGCAGTGGCGCTTCAAACGAAACCTCCTGTGCCGACCCGGGGTGAACAAAACTTAATTTCCATGCGTGTAATGCCTGACGCTTAAAACTCTGCAAAAAAGTTAACAGCTCATGCGATGCGCCCGCAGGATTACGGTGGCGACCGGCATAAACCGGATCACCGACTATGGCATGGCGCAAATAACTCATGTGTACCCGTATTTGATGGGTACGCCCGGTTTCCAGTTGCACTTTAAGATGACTGTGCTCGCGAAAACGCTGCAATAAACGATAGTGGGTAATCGCTTTTCGACCATTTTCTCTTACTGCCATTTTTATACGATCTCGAGGGTGTCTTCCAATCGACTGATCTACTTTGCCACCACCAGTCATCACGCCATAGACCAACGCCTGATATTGCCGAACAATCTTATGCTGCTGAATTTGATCAACCAAATATTTATGAGCACTGAGATTACGCGCAACCACCATTAAACCCGTCGTATCTTTATCCAGGCGATGCACAATACCGGCGCGCGGAATAATGCTGAGCGCCGGATCAAAATGCAACAGCGCATTTTGCAGCGTACCAGAGTAATGCCCGGCGGCAGGATGCACCACCAGACCCGCTGGTTTATTAACAACAATAATGGCTTCATCCTGATAAATAATGTCCAACGGGATTGCTTCGGCAACACAGTTTTTCTCAGATTCGATATTTTGCACAGACAACTGCAGCTCTTCATCACCCAGCACCCTGGTTTTTGGCTTTGCCGTTTTGCCGTTAACCAGAACCTGCCCCTGATCTATCCATATTTTCAAGCGACTACGCGAATATTCAGGAAAAATCATGGCAAGCACCACATCCAGGCGCTTGCCAGCATGGTCTTCTTTTAGCTGCTTGACAATTGCTTTGTTTCTAGCGGCATGAATTATTGATGTTTCAGACATATATACTCGTGAACTTCGTTATAATGTACCATTCTAACCAAATATTGTTTATTACTCTAAGAACGCTAACGTGAAACTCTTAATACGATCATTATTCCTTATATTTATTTCCACTATTCTATTCGCCTGTGCCAGCATTGACAAAGATAAAACCGTAGATTTTACCGCTAAAGAACTTTATGAAGAAGCACAATCAGCAATCAGAGCGGCCGAGTTTGAAAGGGCAGTAAAATATCTGGAATCGCTGGAAGCGCGCTTTCCTTTTGACCCCTACGCAAAACAGGCGCAACTGGAAATCGCCTATGCTTATTATAAATTTGGCGAGCTTAATCAGGCCACCAGCGCCATAGAGCGCTTTGCTCGCATGCATCCGCGTGATCCGAACATGGATTATGTCTATTACCTGAAAGGTCTGATTAATTTCAATCGTGGTCAGGGCTTACTCGATGCTTGGTTTCCACGCCAACCATCAAAACATGACCCGGCGGTACTGGAACAGGCATTTAACGATTTCGCCACACTGGTGCGCCGTTTTCCAGACAGCCGATACGCTGGTGACGCACACCAACGCATGATTTATTTGCGCAACCAACTGGCGCACAAAGAAATCCTTATCGCTGAATTTTATATAGAACGCGAATCATGGCTGTCTTCTGCCAATCGCGCCAAAGTGGTGATTGAGCGATTCCCCAATACCATCTGGACAAAACGCGCACTGGATATTATGCTGCTGTCTTATCAGGAACTGGAACTGCCCGATCTTGCTGCCAACATACAGCGTATCATCGATTATAATATTTTTTCAGATGTAGTGACCACCATAGATCCGGACAAATACAGTGATGCACCACCTACTTCATTGTGAAGGGCAT
>CAZYCY010000239.1:0-4362 GCA_964646145.1 uncultured Thiotrichaceae bacterium | reverse complement strand
ACAGGCAGTAAACGATGCATTAGCAGAAAGATTATCACTTCAGCAAGCACGCCCACTGCCCACAACATCCCGATCATCTTTGGGCTGTAGCCCTGCTCCTGCAGGTAAATGGTATAAAAAGTGTAATATGGCCCGTGGCTACACAACATTAAAAAACACACCACCAGAAACGCTAACACCTTAGGTTGTTTAACAACATGCCAGATAGGTAAATATTCTGTATGGGGTATATTCAACTTTTCCGGCACAATAAAACTGCTAAAAGCTATAACCGCAAAGCTGAGCAAAACAATCAGTGGAATAATATTTGCTTCATAATGTTGCAACAGATAACCAGTTAGTAGCGCAATAACAATAAAACCCAGCGAACCCCACAAACGAATCATGCTGTAACGATGAGTATCATTACCAAGGTGGTTTAAGGTCATGGCTTCAAATTGCGGCAAAATGGCATTCCAGAAAAAACTGAACAGCAACATAACAACGATTAACCACCAAAGCTGCGCACTAACAAATATCAATAAAAAGCTGAGTAATGCCAGCACACTGGCTATGCGGATGATGAACATCGAGCGGCGGGTATGGTCTGCTAACCAGCCCCAGATATAGGGCGCGATAAGTTTGGTTGCAGGTAAAATTGCCACCAAAGCGCCAATGGCAAAGCTGCTGTAACCGAGTGATTTCAGGTACAGACTCCAGTATGGAATCAATACCCCCAGTGAGGCAAAATAAAAGAAATAAAACCCGCTGAGTCGCCAGTAAGGAATACCGGATTTAACCATTTTGTATCAGGTTGTTAGGGGACGTTAGAAGTATGCAGGAATAACGGGGGTCTGCGAATGCACATCCATATTTTGCCCGCGCTGACGCAACATATGATCGCACAGCACGATAGCCAGCATGGCTTCGCAAATAGGCGTTGCCCGAATAGCAACGCAGGGGTCATGGCGACCATGCGTCACCACATCAATAGCATGACCTTCAACATCAACCGTATCACCACTCAGGCGAATACTGGAGGTCGGTTTGAAAGCAGTATGAACAACGATGTTCTGACCGGAAGAAATGCCGCCCAACACACCTCCGGCATGATTGGACTTAAAGCCTTCAGGCGTTATTTCATCCCGAAACTCCGTGCCTTTAGCGTCTACACAGCCGAAACCATCACCAATTTCAACGCCTTTTGCGGCATTGATGCCCATCATGGCATGGGCAATATCGGCATCTAAACGGTCAAACACTGGCTCCCCCAAACCCGGCGGAATGCCTGACGCTAGCACGGTAATTTTTCCACCGACTGAATTCCCTTCTTTGCGAAGCGCATCCATATACGCCTCAAGCTTGGTAATTTTTGAGCTGTCACCACAAAAAAAAGCATTATTATTAACTTCAGTTTTATCCAGCATTGGCGTTTTAATCGGGCCAAGTTGCGACATGTAACCATAAATTTCTATGCCATAACGGTCTTTAAGAAATTTTTTGGCGATGCCACCACCGGCAACACGCATCGCGGTTTCACGCGCTGAAGAGCGACCACCACCACGATAATCACGAATACCATATTTTTGCTGATAGGTGTAATCGGCATGACCGGGGCGAAAACGATCCATAATATTAGCGTAATCTTTTGCACGCTGATCGGTGTTTTCAATCAACAAAGCAATACTGGTGCCCGTGGTTTTGCCTTCAAACACGCCTGAAAATATTTTTACTACATCGTCTTCACGACGTTGCGTCGTATGGCGCGAAGTACCGGGCTTGCGTCTATCGAGATCCTGTTGTAAATCTTCTTCTGTTAGCTCGATACCAGGTGGGCAGCCATCGATAATACCAACCAGTCCGGCACCGTGGGACTCGCCAGCAGTGGTTAAGCTAAACAATTTTCCTATTGTATTTCCTGACATAAAACCAACTTATTGTTATACCTAAACCGCTAAATAGAAACACAATGCTAGGAGCTTGTCCGCAAATGGAAAAACCTACTGCAAAACCGATATTTTTGCCCATTTTTCCGAACATTTTCGTTAAATAGCGGTGCTATTCGCCTCAAATGTTCGAAAAACTGGACTAAAAATCTCAATTTTTCGCTACGGTTTCCATTTTCGGACAAGCTCCTAGCACAACTATTTTCGCGTTTCTATTTAGGGATCAGGTTATGTTGCATTACGGGAGCTTTACAGTTGGTCTATTTATACCACAACTCGCTTTCACCTGCGCGCATTAGCGGGCTACTACTGCCATTATTTTTCCAACAATTTATTCACCCGTTTAACAAAACCTGCGGCATCATCCAGTGGCGCACCAGCAGCAAGCTGCGCCTGCTCGAACAACAAATGCGCGTAATCTTCAAATATATCATCATCTGTTATATCGTTGAGTTTTTGCACTAGATTATGATCTGGATTCAGTTCCAGTATGGGTGCAGATTTTGGCGCAAATTGCCCTGCTGCTTCCATAATTTGCTGCATTTGTACGCTCATGTCATTTTCTTCTAGAATCAGACAAGAAGGTGAATCGGTTAAACGCTGCGACAATCGAATTTCTTTTACCTTGTCACCCAGCACTTTAGTGGCATGCTCAATCACTGAGGTAAAAGTTTTTTCTGTTTCTTCACGCTTTTCCTTATCTTCTTCCTCGTCAATATCCAGGCTGCCGCGTGCCACTGACTGTAATTTTTTGCCTTCTACTTCTATCAGGTGTGAAACTAGCCATTCGTCCACACGATCACTGAGCAATAAAACTTCGATGCCTTTTTTATTGAACACTTCGAGATGCGGGCTGTTTTTTGCTGCGGTGTAGTTATCTGCAACGATGTAATAGATTTTCTCCTGCCCTTCCTGCATGCGGGAGATATACTCATCGAGTGTTACATTTTGCTCATCATTGTCATTGTGAGTACTGGAAAAGTGCAGCAGTTTAGCGACACGGTCTTTATTTGCCATGTCTTCGATTACGCCTTCTTTCAGTACCTGACCGAATGATTTCCAGAAAGTCGTGTATTTTTCTTTATCCTTTTTCTGGGTCGACTCCAGCAAAGCCAGCACTTTTTTCACTGAGGCACCACGAATGCGGTCAATGGTTTTATTTTTCTGCAATATTTCACGCGACACATTCAGTGGTAAGTCGTCAGAATCGATAACACCTTTGACAAAACGCAGATAGTTCGGCATTAACTGCTCAGCCTCATCCATAATGAAAATACGTTTTACATAGAGTTTTACGCCGCGTTTATGGTCACGATCAAATAAATCAAAGGGTGGATTGGTGGGTACATACAGTAGCGATGTGTAGCTTTGATTACCTTCGACCTTGGAATGTATCCAGCTCATTGGATCAGCAAAATCCATGCTGACATGTTTATAGAATTCGGTATATTCTTCATCCGAAATCTCACTTTTATCGCGCGCCCATAATGCGGCAGCACTGTTCACCCGCTCTAGTTTGGTGATGGTGTTGCCGTCATCATCTTTTTTCACTTTGCCTTCATCATCCAGCTCTTCTTCTGGCATGACAACGGGAATAGAAATATGATCGGAATATTGCTTGATAATGCTCTTCAAACGATACGGGGTGGCAAACTCGCTCTCGTCTTCTTTTAAATGCAAGGTGACTTTCGTGCCACGCTGAGGTTTTTCGATATGCTCCAGCGAGAAGCTGCCATGACCATCAGATTCCCAACGAGTCGCATCGTCAGCGTTGTTCCCTGCTCGACGTGTTTCCAGCGTTACTTTATCAGCAACGATAAAACTGGCGTAGAAACCGACACCAAACTGACCGATCATCTGTGAGTCTTTTGCTTCGTCGCCTGACATTGCATCAACAAATTTACGCGTACCTGAACTGGCAATAGTGCCGATATTATCAACTACTTCTTGACGCGACATGCCGACACCGTTATCCGTAATGGTAATGGTGTTGGCCTCTTTATCAAATTCGACCTTGATAGATAACTCGGTATCACCATCATACAAACTGCCATCTGCTATGGCTTCAAAACGCAGCTTGTCGCAGGCATCCGATGCATTGGAAATCAGTTCTCGCAAAAATATTTCTTTGTTTGAATACAATGAATGGGTCATCAAATGCAGGATTTGACGGGCTTCAGTTTGAAATTCGAGGGTTTCTTTACTCGCTTCGACGGTCATTTTTTACTCCGAAAATAGGCAATAGCTAAGGTTTTTGTGAATGGCGATAGATATGGGGATGGTTTTGTTGTTATCAAGGGCATCTTTAAAAATAGAAGTATGATTTGGGGAATGCAGAAAATAGTGCGTTTTTTACCCGAAAAGGAGGAGAATAGTGAACTATTTGTAACTACTCAGCGTAATTTTGGAAAAGGACGCAGGTTATTGATTTTTAAGG
>CAZYCY010000238.1:3071-4381 GCA_964646145.1 uncultured Thiotrichaceae bacterium | reverse complement strand
CAACCAACCAACACGCTTATACTTAAAAACACTTTTTAAGTTCTCATTATTTACTGCTATTTTCCTATACAAAAATCAGAAAATATTCTGCCTAACAAGTCGTCACTACTAAACTCGCCAGTAATGGATGATAGAGCTTGTTGTGCCAAACGTAATTCTTCAGCCAATAGCTCGCCTGCTTTTAGTTGATGTAAATTTTTATCTGCCATTATTAAATGTTTTTCTGCATTATCGATAGCCTCAAGATGACGGCGACGGGCGATAAACTGCCCTTCTGTTTTTTGTTGATAGCCAACACATGTTTTTAAATGTTGTTTTAACAGCTTTATACCATCGCCTGTTTTTGCTGATAAATAAATTTCAGTGTTTTTATTTTCAAGTATTTTAGAGCTGCGATTTTGTGTGTCAATTTTATTATAAATAATGGTAACACCAATGTTTTCAGGCAGGGTTGTTAATAATGTTAGGTCATCATCTTTTATATCAACAACAAATAAAATAAGATCCGCTTTTGCTATCATTTGCTTTGCGCGTTTTACCCCTTCGCGTTCTACAATGTCATCACTGTCTCGTAATCCTGCAGTGTCTATTATATGTAATGGTAAACCATCTATTTGAATATGTTCGCGTAAGATATCACGGGTTGTGCCAGGAATTTCTGTTACGATTGCAGATTCCTGCCCTGCTAGCTGGTTTAATAAACTTGATTTTCCGGCATTTGGTTTTCCCGCAATAACAACGGTCATGCCTTCTTTTAGTAAGCGACCCTGTTGTGCCGATTTTTTCACTTCAGCTAATTTTTGTCTTACTGCTTCAAGCTTGTTTGCAATGGCATCATCAGCTAAATAATCGATTTCCTCTTCCGGGAAATCTAAAGCGGATTCAACATAGATGCGAAGTTGAGTTAATTCTTCTACTAACTGATGAATAACGGCAGAAAATTCACCCTGCATGGATCGCATGGCTGCACGAGCCGCCTGCTCGCTATCAGCAGAAATTAAATCCGCTATTGCTTCTGCCTGCGTCAGGTCAATTTTGTTATTTAAAAAAGCACGTTCAGTAAATTCACCTGCACGTGCCGGGCGAACATCGTACAAAAAAATTTCTTTTAGTAGAAGATCTAATACTACTGGTCCACCGTGGGCATGAAATTCAACAACATCTTCACCAGTAAAAGAGAATGGCTTTTTAAAGTAAAGCGTTAAACCACTATCTATGCTGCTTTTGTTTATGTCAATAAATTTACCGTAATGTGCATAACGCGGAGCAGGGCATAAACCTGAAATTATTTTAGCGATCTCAGGCGCTTT
>CAZYCY010000238.1:0-2971 GCA_964646145.1 uncultured Thiotrichaceae bacterium | reverse complement strand
GTAATCACATACTGTTGTGCAATGGATAAAACATTATTAACGACCCAGTACAGCACAAGCCCTGATGGGAAGAAAGCAAACATAATGGTAAAGGCAAATGGCATGATAGCAAATATTTTTTGCTGCATTGGATCTATCGGTGCAGGGTTTAATTTTTGCTGGATATACATGGATATGCCCATTAATAATGGAAGAATAAAGTATGGGTCTCTATCGGTTAGGTTTGTTAACCAAAGTATGAACGGTGCATGGCGCATTTCAACGCTTTCCAGTAGTACCCAATAAAGAGAGATAAAAATCGGCATCTGAATAAGAATAGGAAAACAACCTCCCATCGGGTTAATTTTTTCCCGCTTATACATATCCATCATCGCCTTGCTCATTGCCTGACGATCATCACCATACTGTTCCTTCATTTTTTGAAGACGCGGTGCAACCTTACGCATTTTTGCCATGGATTTGTAACCCATTTCTGACAACTTATAAAAAAGCAATTTTACTGTTAAGGTCAAAAAGATTATCGCCCAGCCCCAGTTACCAAATATTTCATAGAAGAAGTTTAGTAACCAGAATAAAGGTCTGGAAAAAATAGTGAATATTCCGTAATCCACTGTTAAATGCAGACCCGGTGCAATTGCTTCCAGCCTTTTTTGTAATTTTGGACCAACAACCAGTCGCGCACTGATCTCACCCGTTTGCCCAGCTTCAATGCTAATCGCAGAAGTGCGTATCCCAATTGTATAGTGGTCTCTGTTTTGATTATGACGACTAAAAAACAGATTGTTTTTATTTTCTTCAGGAACCCATGCGCTTAAAAAATAATGTTGGATCATTGCAACCCAACCATCTTTTAACTGCTTATTTAAGTTTGCTTGTGCAATATCAGAAAAACTAATTTTTTCATATTTTATTTCATCATTATAAATTACCGCACCTGTATAGGTATGTATAAAGAAATTACCGTCTCCTTCATGCGGGCGTGATCGAGTAATTTGCATATACTTACTGCCACTCCACTTTTCTTCACCTGCTGTAATAAAATTATTAACATCTATAACATAACTATCACGTTTAAAAGTAAAAACTTTTTTAACTTTTACACCCCTTTCATTTTCCCAGAAAAGAGGTACTTCAATAATATCCTGACCTTCTGCTAAACGATAAACACTTTGTTCGCTGCTAAAAAGTGCATTATGAGAGGGTGCAGTGCCTTCATTAATTGAAACCAGCCCTGATTGTGCAACATGAAAATCAATCTGTGCATCGGTCAATAATACTAGTTTTTCTTCTGGATATTTTGCGCTAATAGCATAATCACGCAGTAAAACATGGCGAATATCTCCACCTTTGGTAGAAATTTCAATCTCAAGAACATCAGTTATAACTTTTATGCGTTCACCGCCAATCATCGCTGTTTCCACGATTGGTGCAACCGGTTGTTCCCCATTCACTGTTATAACAGCATCTGGAATTTCTTCTAATGAAACATTATTTTCATTTGCTTGTATAGCATTAACTGCCTCAGGAAGAGGCTCTAGTTTTGCAGCATAATCCGCTTGCCATTGAGCCCAGAGCATATAGATAATGAAAAACAGGGTGAAATACAAAAGTATGCGATGATTCATTTTGTGAATTCCATATTGTATATTTTATGGGTATATTTCAAGATTTATTCTTTTATTGATCTTTTTAAGGTGAACGATGTGGGCACCGGGTCATGACCGCCACAATGCCAGGGATGGCAGCTAAATAACCGACGCAATGATAAAATTAAACCACGAATAATACCAAATCGCTGAAATGCTTCGATAGCATACTCAGAACAAGTTGGACTATAACGACAACTTGGTGGCAAATAGGGACTAATAACATACTGATAAGCTCGAATAATCAGGGTTATTATTTTTACTATAATTTTACGCATTTTTTATACAGCTGTTGCCAATGTTGTTGCAGTGAATTAAATAACTGCTTATTGCTTGCTTTCGAGCAGTGTGTGCCAGCTAGAATTATAAAATCAGCACTAAATTTACCCTGAGTCAGTCGAAAACTTTCCCTGGAAATTCGTT
Organism: uncultured Thiotrichaceae bacterium; assembly: GCA_964646145.1. Lineage (GTDB taxonomy): Bacteria > Pseudomonadota > Gammaproteobacteria > SZUA-229 > SZUA-229. The sequence goes on along the minus strand of CAZYCY010000238.1, from coordinate 902 downwards.
TTAATCGATTTCTTGCTACTGCACGTTTTACTCTTTTTTTGGTAAATGCCATCCCCAAACGTGCATGCTGTAAATCATTTGGTCGAGCTAATACTGTAAAGTAACGATCTGAGGAGCGAACAGATTTGTTAAAAACCCATTTAAAATCAGACGCTTTTAACAATTTGGCATGTTTTGCTAAACATACCAGAGACATGGTTTTATCCTACAACTGTTTATAATATTAAAAGTATCAGGTGGTAACAAGTAAGCTTTTTATCCCTAATTTCTACATAGAAACGCGAATGATGGCGCAAGCCATAAAATCAACAACATGGGATAATATAGCGCTTTTAACTATGCAGTCGCACCCTTAGGTTTGGCACAACAGTCTACATCGCACCGCCTTCCTGGCTCCTTGCGAAATACCATCCATCGCTGGACATAATTGAGCGATTTTTCCCAGAATCATTAAATCAACCTGTGCCAGCGTTGTGTTTCTATGTAGGGATTATGGTTTATATAAATAAAAATTTTTTATTTAACTTACACGGTTAAGCTGTGGCGACCTTTAGCACGACGTGATTTTAATACTCTTTTGCCACCAACAGTGCGACTTCGAGCACGAAAACCATGTGTCCTGGCACGTTTTAAACAACTTGGTTGAAATGTTCTTTTCATAACTTAAACCCCATAATAAATATATAACATTAATGCTTCAGCGAGCCGCACATTTTACGTACTACCAATACTTTAGTCAAAAATTATTCTAATTATATCCAGGGATCCTCTAATTTTAAATTAATAAAATAACATGCCTCTGCATTTAAAATTTTGATACATGAAAAACTGGTCTTGATCTGAGCATCCTAGGAGCTTGTCCGAGAATAGAAATCGTAGCGAAAATCACAGAGAAGCCATAA
>CAZYCY010000237.1:0-4383 GCA_964646145.1 uncultured Thiotrichaceae bacterium | reverse complement strand
TATCTTGACGCATGCCAGCTTGAGCCAAACAGGCAGCAACCACTACTGCTTGATGTGCGCCAGACCTGGGAAATTGCAACCTGTAAAATTGACTATTATAAAATTGAAAATAGCGCATTCATCCCCATGGCGCAAATTCCCGCTAAAATAGAGTCCCTTGATTTAAGCCGTGAGACCGTGGTTATATGCCATCATGGTATTCGCAGCCGTAGCGTGGCACGCTACCTTGAACAACATGGCTTTAACAAGGTCATTAATTTGTCCGGTGGCGTTGCACAATGGGCAAAAATGGTTGACCATCAAATGGTAACTTATTAATAAACAGGGGTATAGTATGGCTAAATGAATTAGCCTATCATGCAGCATCAACCTTTCAAAAAGAGAAAAAGATGAAAACAATATCAAAGAATATTATCGGTCTCTTTCTGTTCGCCAACATAACAACGGCGTCAGCACTCGACTTAAACGAAGCACTGGAACTTGCGCAACAATACGATACAACTTTTCAGGCGGCCTATGCCGGTTATTTAGCAGCAATTGAAATTTCCTCGCAAAGCACAGCGGCTGTGCTACCACAAATTGGTTTCAATGCCTTCATCCAACGTGGTCGTACAGAAATCGATACCACAGGCAACCCTCTGGTAAAATCAGATGACAACAGTGAAGGTTATTCCATAAACTTAAACCAGGTTATCTTTGATAAAACGGTATTCGAGAATATGAATCGGGGCGACGCGATTACCGCCAAAGCACTGGCCGACCTTGAAGCAGCCAAACAAAACGTCATTATTCGCGTTGCCAGCGCCTATTTTGACATATTAATCGCCATTGAAACGCTGGCAACCGCCCGCGCAGAAAAAAAGGCAATTAGCAAGCAACTGGAACAAAGTCAAGAACGCTTCAATGTTGGCCTGGCTGCCATTACCGATGTAAAAGAACAACAGGCAAGTTTCGATATTGCAGTAGCCGATGAAATTATTGCCGTCAATAACCTGTCAAATAAACGTGAGGCGCTGCGTGTTATTATTAATGTCTATCCGGAAAATCTGAAAATTGCACGCGAAGACATTCCTCTGGTTGTGCCTGAGCCAGCGGACATTAATGCCTGGCAGGAAAAAGCGCTGCAAGCCAACTTTGCTCTGCTGTCTGCCAAACACTCCGTAGATGCTGCACAAAGCGCCTATGATGGCAGCAAAGGCGGACATTATCCAAGCTTGAGTCTTCGCGCTTCTTACGGCTTGACCAGTGCCGGTACACGTAATATTGGACTTCCTCAGCCCATTCCTGCAAGCGATAGAACTGATGCCAGTATTATCCTGTCACTGGATATCCCGCTATACAGTGGCGGTCGAACCAGCTCAGTCATACGTCAAAAATCGTCAGAACTGGCACAGTCTAAAGCATTACATGAACGGGCAAGGCGCCAGACCATTGCTTTAGCCCGCAGTGCTTACCTAAGTCTGGAAGCAGATATTGCACAGGTAAAGGCAAGAAGACAGGCGGTTATTTCAACCCAGACATCACTTAATGCAACCCTGGCCGGTTACGATGCTGGCACCCGTACCAGTGTTGACGTTTTATTATCACAACGCTTACTATTTAACAGTAAACGTGAATATTCAGTAGCACGATATGCCTATATTACCAACACCCTGAAATTAAAACAGGTGGCTGGGACCTTAACCGCTGACGATATAAATATGATCAACAAATGGCTGATTCCTACACCGAGCACACAACAATAAGGCGACAAGACAGCTAAACACGGTGAAACAGAAAACAGATAAATCTCTGCGCTTCAGATCTTATTTAACCCCCGGGTACTGGCCGCTATGGTTTGCCATTGGTTTGCTACGCTTATCTGTCTATTTACCAACTTCGGTCACACAACGCATAGGCAGTGCCATCGGCATGTTAATTTATCGCGTGACACCTTCTAGAAGACGCATTGCGCGCATTAATTTAATACAGGCCTTTCCTGAATTCAGCAAAAACGAGATTGACGCCTTAAATAAAAAGTCGTTTAAAAGCCTTGGCATTTCAATTTTTGAAATGGGAACAGCATGGTTTGAAAAAAACAGCATACTAGAACAACAATGCGAAATTGAAGGTAAAGAACATCTTGAGCAGGCAATAAAAAACCACAAAGCCGTCATTTTATTAACCGGTCACTTCACCACTTTAGAAATAGGAGCACGGTTGATAGGAACTTACTGTGATAAATACAATGGTGTTTATAAAAAAGCACGCAACCCCTTATTCAACGCTATCATGGCACACTATCGCACAAATCATGTCGATGAGTTAATCAACAATAAAAATGTTCGCAGTATTATTCGTGGCCTGAAAAAAGGTCATGCTACCTGGTTCGCACCCGACCAGGACTTCAGTTACCAGGACATTGTGTTCACGCCTTTTCTTGGCGGCATTGCATCAACCTTAACCGCTACCAGTAAAATGGCAAAAATGACACATGCCGCCATTGTCCCTTTTTATCCTGTTCGATTAAACAACGGCAAAGGCTTTAAACTTAAGGTATTACCAGCGCTGAAAAACTTCCCATCAGGTGATATTGAAGCAGACAGCGCACGAATTAATCAAGCTATTGAAGATATGGTTTATGACAACCCGGAACAATATCTCTGGCTACATAAACGCTTTAAAACACAGCCTAATGGGCGCAGCAGCATTTACTGCGCATAAAACCATGTTTTTTTACCGCTGGCTAACCATTGCTTTGGGTCCTGTCATTTTCGGACATATTCTGTGGACAGCCATCCATAACAAACAAGGTCGCTATTTCTGGCAACGCCTGGGTTTTAACTACGCAAAGTTACCAATAAACAGTTTATGGTTTCACTGTGCATCGGTTGGTGAAGTCAATACAGTGTTGCCACTTATAAAAAATATTCACCTAAAAGACAACAAGCTAACTATTATTATTACTACCAATACTGTCACCGGTGCAAAAATCGTTAAGCAACAAAACCTGACTTATCTGCACCATAGCTACCTGCCTTTTGACTGGCGCTATAGCGTTAACCGATTTCTCACAAAAGTAAAACCTGCTTCCATCTATATCATGGAAACCGAAATTTGGCCCAATCTGTTTACCGCATGTTTTAATAACAACACAGCGGTTACTTTAATTAACGCACGCTTATCCAGCAAAACCACCTCGGCAAATACCTGGGTTAAAACCTTGTTAAAAACCAGCCTGTCAAAAGTTAAAGCAATTAATGCCCGCTCTGATAAAGATGCACTGGCATATAAAACATTAGGGGCAGATGAAAAAATAATATCAATAACAGGTAATTTAAAATTCACTACTATTTTTAACAATAATCAATCAACACAAAAAAATGTTTTTTCGACAAGCCGAGAATACATTCTTGTTGCATCCACACATGATGATGAAGAATATAAGATTTACCACATGTGGAAAAATCTCAATCGAAATGAACTGATTATTATCGCACCAAGACATCCTGAAAGAGCCGCGTCTATAGTTAAAAACCTTCACTGCGAGCAGATGTCCATCAGAAGCAAAAAACAAGCCATCACCGACAAAACAAAAGTATTTTTACTCGACACCATCGGCGAATTAAAAAACTATTTTAAAAACGCAAAACTTGTGGTTATGGGTGGTTCATTCGTACCGGTAGGTGGTCACAACATCATGGAGCCTGCCAGTTATAATAGTGCAATTATTACCGGACCTTACATGGAAAACTTTACCCAAGAACTGGAATTAATGAAAAATAAAAAAGCGATTATACAAGTTGAATCTTATGCTGCATTAGATAAAGCATTAACAACATTGCTGGATGATAAAGATCGTTTAACATTACTGCAAAACAATACAAGAAAACTGACGCATAATACAGCGGCAATACTGGACAGCTACACCTCAATCATACTCAACAAAAATAGTAACTACTCATACAAGTGAGAAAACAAGCAGGAGTAGTACTCCAGTGACTATTTATTTTTGGCTCAGTCGCCATATCTATACCCCAAAAGGCGTATCATCAATGGTATTCACGACATCTGTGGGGCATTGTTTGACGAATCGGATATTGCTAACAAAAAAGATCTACCGACTTATGAGGGTTGAGACTAAAACCACCCCCCCCCTCATATTTTGCAGAAATATTAAAAAAGTAGTGTTCCAATTTTTTAAGAACCCCTGCTGCACTGTTTTTTTAAAGAAAGTTTTGCAAATTTCTGATATCGACTTTGACTATCAGCAGATTGTGATTCGTAATGCAAAGAGCAATAAAGACCACGTTGTGCTTTTAACTGTTAACGGCGCTGCGGTGATTTCTTAAAAAAAGGTAGTTGTAAAACCTTAAATTATCAATATGTTATAAGTAATAGAAG
>CAZYCY010000236.1:0-4423 GCA_964646145.1 uncultured Thiotrichaceae bacterium | reverse complement strand
ACATCAGTTCATTACCAATAAGGTAGCAACACTAATGACTTATTCACTTCATGAATCAGTAAGATACATTCTGAACGCGCTTCTACTTGCAGGATTTAGGTAACAGTTAACGACGAGTAGTGGTGCAGGGATGCACCGTTCACGAAGCAATGGATGGAATGACCAATAACCAATGAACAACACCCTCTGTGTTGGTAATTATTTAAAAAGCCACCGTATATGCCTTGAATTGCATTAGATTGTCACCATACACAGCCACAATACAAATACACAAAGAGAAACAATATGTCAGCAAAAAAACAAAGTAATAATGAAAACGCGGAGCTGGTAACAGAGGAGGCTATTCATGATGTTCAGGAACAAGACGGTCAGGAAGATGATGCCATACTGGAATCTCCGGAGAAAAATGCCAACAGCCTTGAAGTTCAGTTAGAGTATGCACAAGCAAAAGCAACTGAAAACTGGAACCAGTATCTCCGTGCCAAAGCAGAAATGGACAATTTACGTCGCCGCAACACAAAAGATCTTGAGAATGCACATAAATACGGTAGCGAAAAATTCGTTACTGAATTGTTGCCCGTATTGGACAGCATGGTTCTGGGGCTTGCCACTGAAGATGCCAGTGCTGAGAGTCTGCACGAGGGCATGGAACTAACCTTTAATATGCTGAAGAAAATGATGGAGAAACTCGGCATAGTAGAAATTGACCCTCTAAATGAAAAATTTGATGCAGACAAACATCAGGCAATGACGATGCAACCAAATGCAGACGTTGCGCCCAACACAGTCATTGCAGTGATGCAAAAAGGTTACTTACTTAATGAGCGTTTAATTCGTCCGGCAATGGTAATGGTGTCGAAAGCGGTTGAGGAAAGTTAAAAACATTATTTTTGCCGCCACGCTTTTTGCGTTGTTTACGGCAAAATGCTTTTTTATTCCAAATGAATCTTATTGAGAAGCTACATTTTTCACCTTAGTTTACTTGGATTCACTAAAAACAACCCCATAGTAGAGCTAACAACAAATTTAAGCTGCTATTACTGATTAGCAGCAACAAGTATAAAGAATTTAAAAATTATCGGAGACCAGCAATGGCTAAAATTATAGGTATAGATTTAGGTACAACAAACTCTTGTGTTGCGGTTATGGACGGTGGCACTGTCAAAGTTATCGAAAATGCAGAGGGTGAGCGTACCACGCCTTCCGTTGTCGCTTTTACTGATGACGAAGTGGTGGTTGGTTCACCTGCAAAACGCCAGGCTGTCACCAACCCGCATGACACCATTTTCGCGGTTAAGCGCCTAATTGGTCGGCGCTTTGATGAAGAAGTGGTGCAGCGTGACATCAAACTGGTGCCTTACAAAATTGTTAAAGCCGACAACGGTGATGCCTGGGTTGAAGCCAAAGGCAATAAAATGGCAGCACCGGAAGTATCCGCTCGTATTCTGCAAAAAATGAAAAAAACGGCGGAAGAATACCTGGGGCATGATGTCACCGAAGCCGTTATTACTGTTCCTGCCTATTTTAACGACTCGCAGCGCCAGGCAACAAAAGATGCCGGTAAAATTGCCGGTCTTGAAGTAAAACGCATCATTAATGAGCCGACTGCCGCCGCCCTTGCATATGGCATGGACAAAAGCCGTGGTGACTCTAAAATTGTGGTTTACGACCTTGGTGGTGGTACGTTTGATGTTTCCATAATCGAAATTGCAGAAATTGATGGTGAGCACCAGTTTGAAGTGCTGGCAACCAATGGTGATACCTTTCTTGGCGGTGAAGACTTCGACACCCGTTTGATCGACTACCTTTCTGACGAATTCGAAAAAGATAGCGGCATCAATTTACATAATGACCCACTGGCACTGCAACGTCTGAAAGAAGCCGCAGAAAAGGCAAAAATCGAGTTGTCATCAACCCAGTCTACCGATATCAATCTGCCTTATATTACCGCAGATGCCAGTGGTCCTAAACATTTAAATGTTAAATTAAGCCGTGCCAAACTGGAAAGTTTGGTTGATGATCTAATCGCACGCACCATCAGTCCCTGTAAGCAGGCGCTTGAAGACTCCGGCCTGTCTGCTAGTGAGCTTGATGAGGTAATCCTGGTCGGTGGTCAAACCCGCATGCCCAAAGTGCAGCAGGAAGTACAGGACTTCTTCGGCAAAGAGCCACGTAAAGACGTTAATCCGGATGAAGCCGTTGCCATGGGTGCAGCATTGCAGGGTGGTGTATTAGGCGGTGATGTTCATGACATTCTATTACTTGATGTCACACCTTTGTCGTTGGGTATTGAAACCATGGGTGGTGTCATGACCAACCTGGTAGAGAAAAACACCACGATTCCAACAAAAGCATCACAAACCTTTTCAACCGCAGACGATAACCAGTCAGCTGTTACCGTTCATGTATTACAGGGTGAACGCGAAATGGCAACAGGTAATAAATCATTAGGTCGTTTCGATTTGCAGGACATTCCGCCTGCACCACGTGGTGTGCCACAAATTGAAGTGTCTTTTGATATCGATGCCAATGGTATTTTGAATGTGTCTGCAAAAGATAAAGCCACAGGCAAAGAACAGTCTATAGTCATTAAAGCCTCAAGCGGTTTGTCCGATGGTGAAGTAGAGCAAATGATTAAAGATGCAGAAGCTCATGCAGACGAAGATAAAAAAGCGCATGAATTGGTTAATGTGAAAAACTCGGCTGAAAATATGATTCATGGTACCGAGAAATCAATTAAAGATTTCGGTGACAAGGTAGAAGCTGATGAAAAAGCAGCAGCAGAGTCTGCCATTGTTGAGTTAAAAACTGCACTGGAAGGTAATGATAAAGACAACATCGAAGCAAAAACACAGACCCTAACCGAAATTGCTGGCAAAATTGCCGAAAAAGCCTACGCTGCCAAGGCAGAACAAGATGGCGCAGCGCAACCAGGTGATGAGCAAACATCAGAAACATCAGGCAAAGCGGCTGATGACGACGTGGTTGATGCCGAGTTTGAGGAAGTAAAGGAAAGCAAAGACAATAAATAACCTCATAAGCTAACCAAAGGCTGAAAGAAAAAACTTTTAGCCGCAAAGGACGCAAAAGGCGCAAATGTAAAAACAACATAAGTTTTTCTTTGCACTCTTTGCGTCTTTTGCGGCTAAATAGTGTTTTTTTTGCGTCTTACCTCAGCGATTAAATTAGTCTTAATTACAAAAGTTTAATAGAAATAAGAATATGTCAAAACGAGATTATTACGAAGTACTGGGTGTATCACGCGATGCTAGCGAAGCCGATTTAAAGAAAGCCTATCGTCGTTTGGCGATGAAACACCATCCTGATCGTAATACCGGCAGTTCTGAAGAATCTGAAGAAAAATTCAAAGAAGCTAAAGAAGCGCATGAAGTGTTGTCCGATGCAAAAAAACGTGCGGCTTATGACCAATACGGTCATGCCGGGGTGGATCCATCAATGGGTGGACGACCTGGCGCAGGCACGGGTGGCTTTGAAGATGTTTTCGGGGATGTCTTTGGTGATATATTTGGTGGCGGTGGTCGACGCGGTGGGCAGCGTGCACAACGCGGCTCTGATCTTCAGTATAATCTTGAATTAACGCTGGAACAGGCTGTTTTTGGCACTGAAGTCAAAATACGTGTGCCGACCCAGGTAAGCTGCAAAACCTGTTCTGGCAGTGGTGCCAAAAAAGGCACTTCTGCAACCACCTGTACTACCTGTGGTGGTGCCGGTCAGGTGCGAATGCAACAGGGCTTTTTTGCCGTGCAGCAAACCTGTCCGCAATGCCGCGGCAAAGGTAAAATGATTAATAGCCCCTGTCCGGACTGCCATGGTCAGGGACGCAAACAGGAACAAAAAACACTGTCAGTAAAAGTGCCAGCAGGTGTTGATACCGGAGACCGAATTCGCCTGGCAGGTGAGGGCGAAGCTGGTGGGAGCGGTGCATCGAGTGGTGATTTGTATGTACAGATGCATGTTAAAGCACACGACATCTTTAGCCGCGACGATAATGATCTACACTGCGAAATGCCAATTTCACTTGGCGTAGCAGCATTAGGTGGTGAAATAGAAGTACCAACACTCAATGGCAAACTTCGATTAAAAATTCCTTCTGAAACACAAACCGGAAAGTTATTCCGTATGCGTGGCAAAGGTGTGAAGCCGGTAAGAGGTGGTGCAACTGGCGACTTGTTATGCCGGGTTCATGTCGAGACACCGGTTAAATTAAGCAATAAACAAAAAGATTTAATCAGAGAATTTGATAAATCAATTCAGCAATCCGGTCAGAAGCACAGCCCGAAACACGCCTCCTGGGGTGGCCGTATGAAAGCATTTTTTGACGAATTATAAACTTAAAATTGATTGCAGCCCGCTAATAACACAAAATTTTTTATTGGTCTCAGATCGCTAGTCAAAACTATGC